>NZ_FQZD01000016.1 GCF_900141835.1 Propionispora hippei DSM 15287
AGTTGATAGACTACCTATAAGGATTTGAAATGTCATATCAACAACAGGCCTGGCAGTCAACGGGGGAGAGTTGATTATTTGGTCGGTCAATGGTAGCTATACAAGGGCAAAGGAGAGAAGCTGTTATGGAAAACCAGGAAACGGATAAAGAGTTGTATATATTATGGAAAAGCGGTGATAAAGAGACTGCGTTAAGTATGGTGTTTATGTATACGCTAAATTGCAAGATAAAGGGCTGGTGGGAAGAAGTCACTTTGATGGTTTGGGGTCCTTCGGCCAAGCTATTGGCGACCGATGAAGAACTACAGGGCCGGGTCCGACAGATGATGGAGTCCGGCATTCATGTGACGGCTTGTATTTCCTGCGCTCAGATGTTTGGTGTGGTAGAAGATTTGCGCAGCCTGGGGATTGATGTGAAGCCGTTGGGGCTGCCGCTGTCTGAGCTATTGCAGGCTAACAAGAAAGTTTTATCTGTCTGAGATGATACGTACCCGCCGTTTGTTGTAAACAGGCCAAATCTCTCTGGTAAATGGCAGAAGGATTTGGCTTGTTTTATCGTGTATCATAATAGGTACAAATGCAGGATGTTTTGAATTACTTTTCGGATAAAAAGTTTGCGGAACTGGGGGATGCGGGGATGAGAGAGGAACTGGAGGAAGTGCAATTTCTGAATCAGGAAGATGTAGAGGATTATATAAATACAGTTACGGCGCTGCAAGTAATTCAAGGTAAATGGAAAACGTTGATTATTTGGCAAATTTGCAGTGGACAAGTAAGATTTAACGAGCTCAGGCGGATGATTCCCAAGGCATCGCAGAAAATGCTGTCTCAGCATTTACGTGAATTGGAGCAGGCTGGTGTGATTCAGCGTAAAGTTTATCCGGAAAATCCACCTAAAGTTGAGTATTCGTTAACGGAACTGGGACATACTCTGGAGCCTGTGTTTGAGAAGCTGCGCGAATGGGGCGAGCTTTATCGCTGCCAGATGTCACCACAGGATGCTAGTCACATGGTTTCAGATGTGGTTACAAAAAGGTGACTAGCTAATAAAATAGTGCCTTCTTGTGAAGCTGTTTCGCCTGCTATATGATGAAATTGTTGAAAGCGCCTTCAATTTAATTTTGTTATAGGCAAAGGAGAATGGCTATGGGGAATAATAGAAAAATTGCGTTGGTAACGGGCGGTAGCCGGGGGTTAGGAAAGAATACGGCGTTTGCGTTAGCGCAAAAAGGCATTGATGTGATTATTACTTACAATATGCAAAAGGAAAAAGCCGCTGCCGTTGTTGAAGAACTGACAAACAGCGGCTGCCGGGCGGTGGCGCTGCAATTGGATGTGAGCCAGGTAGCATCATTTCCTGCTTTCGCAGAGCAATTGTCCACGGTTTTAAAAGAAGCCTGGCAACGGGAACAATTTGATTTTCTTATTAATAATGCGGGCATTGGCCTTAATGCCCCGTTTGATCGTACCACACCGGAGCAGTTTGACAGTTTGTTGAATATTCATTTTAAAGGGGTGTTCTTTTTAACGCAGACACTATCCGGTTTGCTTGCTGACAACGGAGGGATTGTAAATTTTTCGACGGGTTTGGCCCGGTTCTGCTTACCCGGATATAGTGCCTATGCTGCGATGAAGGGCGCGATTGAAGTGCTTACTAAATATTTGGCTAAAGAACTGGGACAACGGAAAATCAGAGTAAATGTCATTGCTCCCGGTGCTATTGATACGGATTTTAACAAGGAGGCATTAGCCGCGCATCCTGAAATGAGGGATTACATCCGGGCGCAGACTGCGTTGGGCAGAATGGGACAGCCCGATGATATCGGAGGTGTGGTTGCCGCTTTATGCACCAATGAAATGGCATGGGTCAACGCACAGCGTATAGAAGTATCAGGCGGCATGTTCTTATAGACGTATATAAAAGAACTGTCGCGGTTTATCAAGAATAAGCGAAAAGTTTAAAAAGCAGAAAAGCCATAGCGGTTTTTCTGCTTTTTGGCATGCCGGGAAAGAGACACTTTAATTAGCCTAGTGCACAAGTAACCCGTATAAGGCTGGAGAAGATCTTTTATCCCAAAGACGTGCATGAGTGGCCGGACTTCTGTTTATTGGGGCCGGGTTAGTGTATATTGGGCTAAATAGGAAATCAATGTGGCTTTATTTGAAGCATGGTAACAAATAATATAATTTAGAAACGTTGCATTTAGATGTTTGAGGTAGTGGAAAATGCCAATAAACAAGATTATCTTGTTTATTGGCATTTTTTAATTATTGACTTGGATAAAAATACCTGATAAATTTAATAATATAAGTATTGATAAAAATAATAATAATTAAATTAATTATAATAAGAGTGGGAGGAGTTATTTTGTCAGAGCGAACTAATGATTACTTAAGTTACATGAGGCTTGTCCTGGGGTTATACATCCTGAAAAGTCTTCAGCAGGGACCGGCTCACGGTAATAAAATAGCCGAAGAAATAAAACGGCGCACGAAAAATTATTATTCCCCGAATACCAACCTGCTTTATCCTTTACTGAGAATAATGGAGGAAAAAAACTATATAGTCGGAGTGTGGGATAACCCCGCTACTCGTGGCAGACGTATTTATACAATTACCCAAGTGGGTAGTGCTTATATTCCGGAACTTGAGGCGAAGCTGAAAGACCGGCTTGAGGAGGCCGAAGCAAGAATAGAAATTTTAAAGTCAGACCTATTGGAGAGTTAGTTTTTTGGTATAAGCACATTGGTCAAACTAAAGCAAAAAGTGAGGAAAATTCCGGGGGGTAATGCCAAATCAAAGTAAATGACTTTTCCCACTATTAGTTTGTTACCTAGCAAAGAGGGTTATTATGGTTAAGAAGTATTTCATTTTAGTTACCGTATGCCTTGGAACGGTACTTAGCGCTTATGTCAGCAGTTGTGTCAATATTGCTCTTCCCAATATTATGGCGGCGCTGAACTTTAATATGGACTCCATTGTCTGGGTGTCGCTGGGGTATATGCTGCCTTATGGGTCCACTCTTCCCATCACAGGCAAGCTGGGGGACCAGCTTGGCGCAAAGCCCCTCTATATAGCAGGCCTAATCGTGTTTACTGTGGCTTCCATGCTGTGCGGAATAGCCGACAGTTCCACCACTATGGTATTCTTTCGTATCCTTCAGGGGATAGGAGGCGGCTTAATATTACCCAATGCGATGACTATTGTTGCGCAAACCTTTGAGGGCAATGAACGGGGACAGGCGCTTGGCATATGGAGCGCCATAGCTGCCGCCGGCAGTGCGATGGGGCCGATACTCGGCGGTTATTTAATTGAACATTTTGACTGGCGCACGATTTTCTTTTCGGTTGCTCCGGTTTGTGTCATAAGCATTGTTTTGGCCATTTTGGTGATACCTGTGTCGAAGCGCAATCCGTCGGCGAAGATCGATTATCCTGGCGCTGCGCTCCTCATAGTCAGTGTCAGTTGCCTGCTTATCGCTCTCAATCAGGGACAAAAGGAAGGTTGGGATTCTCTTTATATTCTTTCCTTATTTTACGCTGCGTTTGCAGCGTTTACGCTGTTTTTAGCCATAGAGAAATGGGTAGAGCATCCAATGGTTGAATATCATTTGTTTCGAAGTATGGATTTTTCAGTAGCTAATGCCATTGGATTCGTATCTTTCCTGGTTTATTATGGCGGCAATTATTTACTCCCCTTTTTCCTCAAGTCGATTCTGGACTATAATTCCGCAACCGCAGGAATGGCCATGCTGCCTTTGACGGCCTGCATGGTGGTGGCCTCGCCGATCGGTGGACGACTGGCCGACCGTCTCGGTTCGCGACTGCCGGCATTTGCAGGTATCATGATGATTGCCGGTTCTTTATACTGGTTTGAGACGATCAATACCGATTATTCGCTTCATAATTTTGCCGTCAGATTGGCTTTGCTGGGCGTAGGGCTTGGGTTTACTATGTCGCCGCTCACCAATTGCGCCATTTCTTCACTGCCGAAGGATAAAGTCGGCGTTGGTTCGGGTATTTTTAATTTCGGGAAAAATCTTGGCGGCAGCATTGGTGTGGTATTTGCGGAGACACTGTTAACGCGCCGTGAAATCTATCATACGGCAGAACTAAAAGAATATCTGAATCCGGCTACCCACGCTCCGCAGGAAATATTTAACCTGCTGCGTACTTTATGGGGAAATCAGGGGATGGACAGTTCGGCACTGGCTGTAGCAACACATGGCTGGATGACGGGGCAAGGGTTATTACCACAGCAGTACGCTATGCTCAAAGCTTTGCTGGGAGCGATGATATCACGCCAGGCTTCTGTCTTATCCTTTCAGGATGTTTTTCACACTCTTGCGGTGATTTGCTTTTTGGGAGGACTGTTAGCACTATTTATTAGTCCTAACAACAAAAACTAGCGAAACAGCAGCAGAAGAACCGTGGCGGGTTGCTGCTTCTTTATTTATGCAGGAGGAATGTATAGAATTGTACCTTGACGGTGAGAGTAAGGTTTGTTACTTTGATAGTAAAAGACTTTGGGAGGCCGTCTTATGATACTGCGGGATCGATTACAAAGAAACGCCGGCTGGTGCGTATGATGCGTTATTGTCTAACTCAACTGGCAAGGCTGGGCCTAACGCTGCAGGTACTCAAAACAGCCTTTGCGGCAGGGTTGGCCTGGCTGGTCGCTTTGCTGATACCGGGCAGTTCTTATCCGGTTTTTGCGCCGCTGGCAGCTATTTTAACCATGCAGGTGACAATCGCTGATTCCATAGAAAAGGGAGTATACCGGGTTTTGGGCGTTATTGTGGGGGTCACAGTCGGTGGGGCGATTGGTTCTTACTTTGCCGTTAATACAGTAACTATTTTCTTTGCGATTTTACTGGGAATATCGGCTTCGACTGCTTTTCGTTTAAATCCGCAAATTACTTCCCAGGTAGGGGTCAGCACCTTGCTGGTGCTGGTTTACGGTCAGACGAACGGCTATATACTGGGCCGGATTTGGGAAACGATGATTGGCTCTCTTGTGGCCGTATTACTGAATATAGCGATTAGCCCGCCGCAGGCGAGTGTTGCCGCCCGGCAGGCCGTGGTTGCCTCCATCCGGCAACTGATGCTGGTGCTGGAGCATATGCTTGATGCTCCGACGGATACAGAAGGTAGCTTGCTTGAGGCAAGACGGATGGTAACGCGGATTGAAAAAGAGCATCTGCAGATTATCCAGACAGCGCATGGTTTTCGCTACACTCCCTTTCAACGACGGGAAAGAAAGGCTATGTTTGAACTGGTTTTATTGATAAACCGGGTAGAGCATATCAGTATCCAGATTCGCGGGATAGCCCGCAGCTTAGTAGATCTACATTCTTTGCCAGGCCAGACGTACGACTTTTCCAGCGTGTTGAAGGATGTACGCCTGTGTCTTTTGATCTTTGCCCGTGCGGTTGCGGCCAATGATGTTGAGGCGAAAGAAGCGGCAGTTATGGCGGTAAGGGAGATGCGGGCCAATTTCTCACAATACTACTATGCTTTGCAGCATGAGGCGGACACGGCGCCGGAAGTGGGTGCCATTTTTTCGGATCTGGGCCGCATTCTTGATGAAATTGAAGATAAGTTTCCTGCCTTAAATGCGCAAGCTGCCGGGAGCGGCCGGCTCTTTCCCGGCATTGACATTTCCGCCAATGAGTAAAGGCCACCTGTCATGCAGTTTGTCATGCTGTTAGATTAGTGACCGATTCCTTGTGTGCATCTCCAGGTTTTGTTTATTGAATTTGAGGCAAGCATATGCTATATTGGTGGTAATAAAACGATGGGAGTTGAAAAGATGATTATTCTTTCTTGCTAATTTTTAAAGCATAATCAAATCATGGGCGAAAAGGCCTCTTGTTTTGTTGTGCTTAGGCAAGAAAGATACAATTCTTTTCAACTCAGTCCTATATCTTTGTCTTGCCCGGTGCCGGGCTTGGCTTTGCTGTGTGGTATGAGCTGCAGGAATGTTCTTTCTTGCAGCTCATACTTTTTTTGCAGGAGGATATAAGCTGATGTCATTAATTAATATTTCAAATCTAACTTTTGCTTATGAGGGAAGTTATGATCCTATTTTTGAAAATGTGAGCTTTCAGATGGACACGGACTGGAAGTTGGGTTTCATAGGTCGAAATGGCAGGGGAAAGACTACTTTTCTCAATCTGCTGCTGGGTCGTTACGAATATAGCGGGACCATTGCGGGCAGTGTGGAATTTGAGTATTTTCCCTTTGCGGTAACCCGTCCGGAAGAACTAGCGAGAGATGTGCTGGAGAGCATCTGCCCCGGCTGTCCGGATTGGCAAGTACTGCGGGAGCTTTCGCTGCTCCAGGTGGACGGCGAAGTGCTGTACCGCCCCTTTGCCACATTATCGCAGGGCGAGCAGACCAAGCTGTTATTGGCAGCTTTGTTTTTGAAGGAAAATAGTTTCCTGCTGATTGACGAGCCGACCAATCATCTTGACCGGGAGGCGCGGTCTAGCGTCAGCCAATATCTTAATACGAAAAAGGGCTTTATTCTGGTGTCCCATGACCGTGCTTTTCTCGATAGCTGTGTGGATCATGTGCTTTCCATCAATAAGAATAACATCGACATTCAGAAGGGTAATTTCTCGACATGGTGGGAAAATAAAAGGCGGCAGGACCAATTTGAGCTGGCCGAGAATGAAAAACTGAAAAAGGACATTGCCCGCCTGTCCTCTGCCGCCAGGCGGACGGCTAACTGGTCGGACCAAGTGGAACAAACCAAGCTGGGCAGCAAGAACTCCGGCTTGCGGCCCGACCGGGGCTATCTTGGCCATAAATCGGCCAAGATGATGAAGCGGGCGAAGAGCATCGAGGCAAGGCAGCAAGCGGCTATGGAGGAAAAAACCGGTCTGCTGAAAAATATAGAAAACGCCGGACGGCTGCAAATGACGCCACTCGATTTTTATACCCAGCGGCTGGTGGAGGTGGGAAACCTCGATATCTTCTACGGAAACAGGGCCGTTTGCCGGCAGGCGGATTTTACGATTGAACAGGGGGACCGCATTGCGCTTAGCGGCAAAAACGGTTCGGGTAAATCCAGTCTGATCAAGTTGATTTGCGGCGAAGCCATTGCCTATACCGGTACGTTCCGGAAAGCCAGCCGGCTCATTATATCCTATGTGTCGCAGGATACTTCCGGCCTTACGGACAGTTTGCGCGACTATATCCGGGGCTATGGCATTGACGAAAGCATTTTTAAGGCGACCTTAAGAAAACTTGATTTTTCGCGGGTGCAATTTGAAAAAGATATGGCCGATTTCAGCGGCGGCCAGAAGAAAAAAGTGCTACTGGCCAGAAGCCTTTGTGAGAAAGCTCACTTGTATGTTTGGGACGAACCGCTTAATTTTATTGATGTGATCTCCCGGCTGCAGCTTGAAGGAGTGCTGCTGGACTTTTCGCCGACTATTTTGTTTGTTGAGCATGACAGCGAGTTTTGCAAGAATATAGCCACCAAGGTAGTAACGCTTTAGCCGTTTTATATCAGAGAACAGATTTAAAATTAATGCTGGCATACCCGCGACGACAAGCGGGTATGCCTTTTGCTGCTGGTGGGGCAGGAATTATTTGTTTTTTGGGAAAGTATACATATATACACTTGAAGTCCGATATAAGGAGGTGAGATGTGCAGGAGGAATGGACTTTTTGTATACCCGGTAAAGCCAGCCCGGTTTTGCCGTAATCATACGGAGGAGGTTATCAACTATGAATCGAAACAAACTTGTCATTGTTGGCGTGGGGCATGTGGGATCGGCGGTCCTCAATTGTGCGCTGGCCTTTCAACTGGCTTCGGAAATCGTACTGATTGATACGGACGGGGATAAGGCGGTGGGAGAGGCGCTGGATACCAGTCATGGCACTTCTTTTGCTTATTACAGTCCCAATATTGATGTCCGGGCCGGCGGCTACGAGGAATGCCGGGATGCCGACGTCATTATTATTGCGGCCGGGCCAAGTATTATGCCCGGTGAGAATCCGGACCGTCTGGTGCTAGCTGACCGGAATGTGAAGACCATCCGGGAGGTTATGTCATCTATTGTCCGCTATACGCAGGAAGCGGTTATCATTATCATTACCAATCCGCTGGATGTCATTTCCTACTGTGCGCAAAATTTCTTCGGCTATCCGAAGGAAAAGATCCTCGGTACCGGGACTACCCTGGAAACGGCCCGGCTCAGACGGATTCTGGCCAATCACTACGGTGTGGACCCGAAGGATGTACAGGGCTATATGCTGGGCGAGCATGGCAATTCGGCTTTTCCGGCCTGGAGTCTGGTCAGTGTGGCCGGTATCGCTTACGATAAGCTGGACGCTTATTTTCAGCCGGCTAAACCTTTGAATACGGCGGCGGTGGGCCGTCAGGTCGTTCAGGTCGCTTACGATGTGTTAAGCTTCAAGGGTTGTACAAACTCGGGAATAGCGGTGGTGGCCTGCCGGATCGCCAGGGCTGTTTTAGCCAATGAGGGCAGCATTTTCCCGGTTTCCACAACTCTTGAAGGCGAGTACGGTTTGAGCCGGGTGTCGCTCAGCCTGCCTTGCCAGATTGGGGCCGGCGGTGTTAAACGTCGGCTGGCAGTACCCCTGACGGCGGAGGAAACAGAAAAACTCAGGCACAGTGCGGCCAGCATCTCCCAGGTGTTGAGAAATACCGGCTTGCTGAGTTAGGCTGCGAAAATGGAGTAAAAATAAAGGCGCTTTACTTTTCCGGGACTGCGGGATTGGCTGTGGTTTGCCGGTAAAGGTAAAGCGCCTTTTTTTCAATTAGTCTACCTGATAACCCGAAAGGAAGAGCAAATGTTATCCGATAATTACGGATTGTTGCCACTTTTTTCTGACAATTGTTATTCTTGTTCGTCATATAGATCAATTATACAATACAAGTAGAGAAGGTCGAAGCAACCGCAGCTCAAATAAACCAAGCGGTGGCGACCTAATAAGGAGCTTTGAGTATGGTTCTTACCGCACGTCGTCAGGAACTGATAAAAATTTTAGAGGCTACCGCCCACGACGCACCTCTGACGGTCAAGCAACTGGCCGGGCGGTTTGGTGTCAGTGAACGGACCATTCGCTATGATTTGGATTTTGTGGAAGAAGCGCTGAGACACAAGGGCCTTGCTTTATGCAAGCAGACTAACCGGGGCGTTTGGATCGAAGCGACGGCCGGTCTGGCCGAACTGCCTCGCATGGCTTTCCGGGATTATGTGCTTTCCCGGCGGGAACGCTGCCTGGCTATCGTGGTCTACCTGCTTGCCGCCGGTCAGGCGGCAGCAGCCGAGGCGCTGGCAGAACACCTGTTGGTCAGCCGCAGCACCTTGCTGGCCGATCTGGAAAGCGTAAAGGAGTTGCTGGTCAAATACCAGGCGAAGCTTGCCTCCAAACGGGGCCTGGGCCTGTGGATTGAAGGCAAGGAAAAGAACCTGCGCAATCTGCTGGTTCAGATTTTCTGCACCGGGACCTATGATGTCAGCGCGCCGGATCAGCAGGCGGGAGAGTATCCCTATGAAGCGGAACTCTTTCATGCCTATGCCGGCACGCTGCCGGTGGGGGAGCTGGCTAGCTTTATGATCCGGCTGCTGCAAGAGCAGGGACTGTCCTATACGGACTTTTCCATTAATTATATGGTAACTTCTCTGGCTGTTCAGCTAAAACGGCTGCAGCAGGGCCGGCGGCTGGAAGAAACCGACAGCGGGGGATTGAGCGGCATGAGCGGCAGCTTCTTTGCCGGTTTGGCCCGGCAGATTGCCGCCGAGCTATCCTGCTACGACCGCCGGATTGGCGAGGAAGGAGAAGTGACCTTTATCATTCGGCAACTGTTAGGCAGTCAGATTTCCTGCTTTTCGCGACTGGACGAAGGCGAACGGCAAAAGGTGAATCTGCTGGCCCTCAACTTGGCCGAAAGCTTTATCAAAAGCTGTCAGCGGTGGCTGGGCGACATTTACGTCGATGATGAGGAATTGCTCTATGGGCTGGCTCTGCACTTACAACCAGCTATCGAACGGGCTCGCTGCAAGGTTACGCTGACCAATCCGATGCTGCCGCAAATCAGGGAAAAATACGGTGAATTGTTTGCCATTGTACTCAAGGCCGTCCGGGAAATTGAACAGGAGCTGGGCGCCGGACTGTCCGAGGATGAAATCGGCTACCTGACCATTCATTTCGGGGCGGCCATTGAGCGGAAAAAAAGCCGGGCTCAAAAAAGTCTGAAGGTGGTACTGGTCTGCGGTAACGGGATCGGTACGGCCAAACTGTTATCCATTACGTTGAAAAGCCGGATGCCTTATTTGGATATTGTCAAGGTATTGTCGCTGTACGAATGGAAACAGCAGACGGTCAGCGGCGTCGATCTGGTGATCAGCACCGTGCCTCTAAAACGGCAGGATGCGGCCGTGCTCCATGTGTCGCCCATTCTGTCGACCTTAGAGATGCAGGTCATTGAGAACCAGATTCAGAGTGTATATCACAAAAAATTCGCCGCCGTGGAGGCGCTGGCTTTATCCGGCTCCTTGCTGGGGTTGAAAGACGTACTGGTGCCGTCCTCCGTCGAGTTGGATGTCCGGGCCGGTTGCTGGGAGGAGGCTATCCGGCAGGCAGGTAGGCTGCTGGTAGCCGGTGGGGCGGTCGAGGAGCGGTATATTGACAGTATGATTGCCTGTGTAAAAAAAATCGGCCCCTACATTGTTATCGCACCAGGCATTGCCATGCCTCATTCGCGTCCCGAGGACGGGGTTAAACGAATTTGCCTCAGTATGGTCAGACTGGCGGAGCCGGTTTCTTTCAGCGACACCAGGTATGAACCGGTCGATTTGGTCTTTGCTTTTGGCGCCGTCGACCATGAATCCCATTTCCGGGTTCTTTCCGAACTGTGGCAAATGCTGAAGGAACCGGACATAGTGCAGGGTTTGCGCCAGGCTGCGGATAAAGCGGCGGTGTTGGCGTTGATACCGGATTGCCGTCCGGAGTTTCAGCAATGATTAAAAACAGAAAGGATAACAAGCCATGTTGACGGACCTTCTTACAGCAGATGTCATCCGCTTACATGTCGGATGTGACAATTGGCGGGAGGCGGTGAAAAGCGGCACCGACCTTTTGGTGGATAAAAACTGTGTTGAACCGCGCTACCAGCAGGCAATTGTGGGCAATCACGAAACGTTGGGACCGTATATGGTCATTGCGCCGGGCATTATGCTGGCTCATGCCCGGCCGGAAGACGGGGTGAAAAAGCTGGCCATGAGTTTGGTTACCCTGAAAGAGCCTGTTGCTTTTGGCAACAAAACCAACGATCCGGTTAAATTGCTGATTACGCTGGCCGCACCAAACCGGAATTCGCATCTGACGGCTTTATCTCAGCTTATGGAGCTGCTGATGAATGCCGAAGATATCAGAAGCATTATGGACGCGACGAAAAAGGAGGCGGTACTGGCAATCATCAGACGCTACTCTTAGAACCGCCGGGGGCGGGCAGTAAGCAGGAAAACAAACGAAAAAGGGGGGCCAGACGATGAAAATTCTGGTATGCTGCGGCAGCGGTCTGGGCAGCAGTTTCATGATTGAAATGAACATCAAAAAAATACTTAAGGAAAACAATGTGGCGGCTACGGTGGATCACAGTGATCTGTCCTCGGCGTCGGGGATCAAAGCCGACATTTACGTCGGTACCAGAGATATTGCCAGCCAGCTAACGGCGCTGGGCGGCAAGGTGGTTTCCTTAAACAGTATGATCGACATGAAGGAATTGAAAGAAAAATTACTGGCTGCCTTGGGGGACAGTGGAACCATATAGTAAGAATGGAGGAGGGAAAACATGTTAAAGTTTATTACCGATGTTCTGAGTGTTCCTGCTATTTTAGTCGGCATTATTTCGATGGTTGGTCTGTTAGTTCAAAAGAAAAGCGGTCCCGATATCCTGAAGGGGACGGTAAAAACCATTCTTGGATTTCTCATTCTTGGCGGCGGGGCCGGTATTGTTGTCGGCGCGTTGTCCAGCTTCGGTGTCATGTTCCAGCATGGCTTCGGCATCAACGGAGTGGTGCCGCACAATGAGGCTATTGTGGCCCTGGCGCTCAAGACCTATGGAACACAAACGGCGCTGATCATGGCTTTCGGCATGGTGATGAATATCGTCATTGCCCGATTGACGCCGCTAAAGTACATCTTTCTTACCGGACATCATACCTTATATATGGCTTGTATGATTGCCGCCATCTTGACAGCCGGCGGCATGGGCGGTGCCTCACTGGTTATCGTGGGGTCGGTGGTATTAGGTTTTGTCATGGCCTTCTTCCCGGCGATTGCTCAGCCAACGATGCGTAAAATTACCGGCACCGATGATGTGGGCTTCGGTCATTTCAGCACCTTGGGTTATGTGTTTTCGGCCTGGGTCGGTTCGCTGGTCGGCAACCGGGAAAAATCCACCGAGGATATTGATTTTCCGCAGGGTCTGAGCTTTTTGCGTGATTCTTCGCTGGCCGTATCGCTGGTCATGGCCGTGCTGTACTTTATCGTAGCGCTGGCTTCGGGACAGGGTTTTGTGGAAAAGGAACTGAGCGGCGGGCAGCATTTCCTGGTGTTTGCGCTCATTCAGGCTATCACTTTTGCCGGCGGCGTATATGTCATCCTGGCCGGGGTACGGCTGGTGCTGGCGGAAATTGTACCGGCCTTTACCGGCATTGCTACCCGGATTGTACCTAACGCAAAACCGGCGTTAGATTGTCCGGTAGTCTATCCTTATGCGCCTAATGCCGTGCTGATTGGCTTTTTGTCCAGCTTTGCCGGCGGCGTTGTTGGCATGATGGTCTTACTGCTGCTGGATAAATCCATTCCGGGCCTGCCGATCATTCTGCCCGGTGTAGTGCCCCATTTCTTCTGCGGCGCTACGGCCGGGGTATTCGGCAATGCCACGGGTGGTATCCGCGGTTCTATCTGCGGGGCCTTTGCCCAGGGTCTGTTGATTACCTTCCTGCCTGTGCTCTTAATGCCGGTATTGGGCAATCTGGGATTTGCCAATACCACCTTCAGCGATGCTGATTTTGGTGCGGTCGGCATCATTCTGGGCAATGCTTTACGCTGGTTTGGTATGTAGACCACGGTAAACGGCGCGTAGCACAGAAGGGGAAAAAACAAAATAAAAATAAATATCCCTCGGTATATGTGGCGGGGGATATTTATTTTTTCTAGAGCAATATAAAAAATCTAATCCGAGGTGGGAGAGCGATGAATGAGCAAGAACTGAGAAAACTAAAACTATTATCAGCAAGCATTCGGGTTAATGTGATTAAGATGCTTAAAAATGTAGGGTATGGGCATATAGGCGGCTCGTTAAGTATTGTGGAATTACTGAGTGTGCTTTATGGAAAACAATTGAATTATGATCCGGAAAATCCTCAAAAGGAAGATCGCGATATGGTGGTGCTAAGTAAAGGCCATGCCGGTCCCGGCTGGTACAGTGCATTGGCGGAAGCAGGCTTTTTTGACAGGGAGCTGTTATTTACCTTGAATCAAGGGGGAACCAAGCTGCCGTCGCATCCTGATCGAAGGTATACACCGGGAGTCGATATGACAACCGGTTCATTAGGACAGGGGGCTTCGGTAGCGGCGGGAATGGCTACAGGCATGAAATTAAAAAATAGTGAACAATATGTTTACGTTATCATCGGCGATGGGGAACTGAATGAAGGCCAGTGCTGGGAAGCGTTTCAGTACATAGCCAATTATAAGTTGAACAATTGCATTGTCGTAATCGACGATAATAAGAAGCAGCTTGACGGGACAACCCAGGAGATTATGAATCAATTTGATATTGCTAAAAAGCTGGAAGCCTTCGGTTTTTATGTTCAAAAAGTCAAAGGAAATGATGAAGCGGCTATAAATGAAGCGATAGAAAAAGCAAAAGAAGTGAAGGATCGTGCAGTTTGTATCGTTCTGGATACAATTAAAGGGCAGGGTGTTCCGTATTTTGAAACGTTAGCAGGAAATCATTCGGTTAAGTTCAATAATGATGAGATCAACCATGCCGCTGATGAGGCTGTCAAAGAACTTGAGGCATTTATTGGAGGAGGGCGGTTATAATGTTTAAGCTTACTGGTGATCGTTCGAAAAAAGGCCGTGAGTTAAGGATGAGTATCGTGGAAACAATACAGGAACTGATGAAGTCTGATGATACTATTGTTGCCTTGGATGCAGATTTAGCCGAGCCTAGCGGTTTTTGTAAAATTAAAAAATCCAACCCTGATCGTTTCATTCAATGCGGGATTAGCGAAGCCAATATGGTCGGTGTAGCGGCCGGTTTATCCGTCATGGGCTTCAAGCCTTTTCTTCATTCATTTGGACCCTTTGTAACAAGACGTGTTTATGATCAACTATTCATATCCGGTGCCTATGCTCACACTACTTTACATATATATGGATCTGATCCCGGATTTACTGTTGCTCAAAACGGGGGAACCCATACAACCTGGGAAGATATGGCCTTAGTGCGCGCCATTCCTAATTCGGTCATCTGTGATGCTGCAGATGATATACAACTGTCGTGGATCATAAAAGAATTTGCTAACAGGGAAGGCATCCATTATGTACGGGCTAATCGTAAGGCCGTTAGGAATGTTTACGAAGCCGGGTCAAACTTTGAAATCGGCAAAGGAAATGTGATTAAAGCAGGTACGGATGTTTTAATTGTAGCAGCCGGGCAATTAGTCAGTGATGCTTTGGATGCTGCCGGAATATTAGATAAAAAAGGCATATCTGCTGAAATCATTGACATGTTTACTGTCAAGCCTCTGGATAAAGAACTATTGTTAAAAGAGGCGGTTGGTAAAAGAGCGATAGTGACTTTTGAAAACCATTCCATAACCGGCGGGTTAGG
This sequence comes from Propionispora hippei DSM 15287, assembly GCF_900141835.1. Lineage (NCBI taxonomy): Bacteria > Bacillati > Bacillota > Negativicutes > Selenomonadales > Sporomusaceae > Propionispora > Propionispora hippei. The sequence continues at coordinate 14,894 of NZ_FQZD01000016.1, forward strand.
AAGCGCAGTGGCGGAAACACTTGCTGAAGCCAATGTTGGTATCAAATTTAAACGACATGGAGTTGACGAGCGGTTTGGGCAGGTAGGTAGTGCTGAGTTTCTGCAAAAAGAATACCGGCTTACTGCCGAAGATTTAGTTAAAACCGTGGAGGTACTTTATGAGCGTTAATAAATTAATTGATCATACCTTATTGAAAGCAAGTGCAACTAAAGATCAAATAACAAAGTTATGTAAGGAAGCAATCAAGTATGAGTTCGCCAGTGTTTGTGTCAATACTTGTTGGGTAGCTTACTGCCATAGTTTATTACAGGGCAGTGATGTTAAGGTGTGTTGTACGGTGGGGTTTCCGCTTGGCGCCAATGCAACTCCGGTAAAAGTTTTTGAAACCGGTAATGCCATAAAAGATGGGGCGCAAGAAATTGATATGGTGATCAATATAGGTGAATTTTTATCAGGAAACTACAGGATGATCGAAAATGAAATTAAGGAAGTCGTAGCAGCAGCGAATGGTCATTGTGTGAAGGTAATTATAGAGACCTGCTTGTTAAACGATGAACAAATTATTAAGGCCTGTGAAATTGTCTGCAAGGCGAAAGCTGCTTTTGTTAAGACCAGTACAGGCTTTAGTACTGCTGGCGCTAATCCGAGAATCGTGAAGCTTATGAAGGATACTGTTGGTGATGCTGTAAAAGTAAAAGCTGCAGGGGGTGTCCGTAATAAAGAAGAGTTAAAGTTAATGCTTGAAGCCGGGGCTGACCGGATTGGTACAAGCAGCGGTGTTGCTTTAGTCAGTGATGAATAAACAATCGATAAGTACTTGCCAACTATAGATAAAGGGCAATGGTTTAAAAACCATTGCCCTTTGTATTCTAATGGTGCAAGTGCCGGATTTTTAGTATAATCTAAGGAGACTAACAAGGCTTGTCTATAAACATATCCACCCCGAAAGCGATGAGCAAAGATTGAATTTGACAATGAAAGATGACTAGATTAGATATAAAATGATATAATATGATTTAAAATGGTTGAAACTTAAAATAATCGATTGTATAATGAAAGCAGGTGGAATTCATGTTGGCAAAAGAAAGATTGTTATTTGTGCTTAACCGACTGCACATCCAGCCATCGGTTTCAATCAAGGCTTTATCGGAGGAATTGGGGGTTTCCATATCGACCATCCAGCGGGATTTGCGAATTCTGGAAGAGCAGGGGAAGATTCAGCGGGAACGCGGCGGCGCCCTTAATAAGGAACTGACTGATACCCTGTCCAATCTGACCGAGCGACCGGTGGGCGAAAAGGAGCTGATCAACCTGCCGGCCAAGCAACTGGTTTGTGCCAAGGCAGCAGAGCTTATTAAGAACGGCGACTGTATTTTTATTGATTCGGGCACGACGCCGGCTCATCTGGTGCCGCTGCTGGCGAACAAGGAAATCAAGGTGGTCACCAACAGCGTGTATGCCCTGGATAAGCTGGTTAAGGAATACCGGGGAGAAGTCTATGTACTGGGCGGTCAGTTCAATGCCAAATACGATATGAATATGGGACCGATTACACTGGAGGAAATCAGTAAGTTCCGTTTCGATCACGCCTTTTTGGGAGTAAGCGGGATTGATCTGGACAGCGGTGAGATTTTTTCGGCCGACTTTGCCATCGGCGCTATAAAGCAACTGGTTATGAAACGGTCGAATCATACTTACGTGCTTAGTGATGACTCGAAATACTCGATTAAGGCGCTGTGCACCTGGGCTAATCTGACCGAATTTGACTTGGTATTTGTCAACAGTTTTCCCGCCAACAGAAAGAAGCCGAAGAACATAGTGGTTTGTGAAACATAAGCGGGAGGCGAGTGAAAATGGCAGTGGCAATAACGGAGACAGGGTTGGACGATAACGGGATATATCCCTTGCAACTGAAGCCGGTGTATAAAGAGGTGCTATGGGGTGGGCGGTCGTTGGAGCAGCTTTTTGCGAGAACGCTGCCCGGTTCTTGCATTGGTGAAAGCTGGGAGCTTTGCACTCATGAGCATGGCACCAGTATAGTGGCAAACGGTTGCTGGGAAAACTTGAGCCTGACCGAGGTGATTGCCCGTCAGCCGGCTGCTATCCTGGGGAAAGCGTATCAGAACCAGAACCGGTTGCCATTATTAATCAAATATATTGACGCCAATGACCACCTTTCTATTCAGGTGCATCCCGGCGAGGCCGAGGCGCTCACGGCGGAGGGGGAGGCCGGGAAAAGCGAAGCCTGGTATATTGTGAAGGCCGATGACGATGCGGAAATTGTGTTCGGTCTGGCCGAAGGAACCACACGGGAAACGTTTCAGCAGGCAATTCAGGCCGGTGGCGTGGAACGGCTCTTGCGGCGGGTGAAAGTGCGGACCGGTGATATGGTGTTTGTCCCGGCCGGGACGGTTCATGCCCTGCTCAAAGGCTTGGTGGTCTGTGAAATACAGCAAAATTCCGATACTACCTATCGCATTTATGATTACGACCGGGTTGACAGCGAGGGACAAAAACGGCCGCTTCATTTGGAACGGGCGTTGTCGGTCATCAGGTTTGACCAACAGCCGGCCGTGGAGTTTTCCCATTCCGCTCTTTACTGCCCTTACTTCTCCGTGGAAAAGTGGGACGTTCAGGGAGTCCGGGAAGACCGGCCGGGCGACCGGTTTGCCGCGTACTGTGTTTTGCAGGGGCAGGGCCGGGTCAGCGGCAATGGTGTGACTGTCGAACTCCGGGCCGGTGCTACGGTGCTTTTGCCGGCTGCTTTGTCGACTGTTCGGCTGGAGGGAGACTTGACCCTGCTGCGGGTGCAGTAGGGCTGCTAAAAATGAAATATAAGAGTGATTCGGGATAATAAACGGCCGTTATAGGCTAATTGCTTCAAGCAATCAACCTATAGCGGCCGTTGGTTTTAGCTCTTGCCATCCGGGTGAAATCACGGGTTTTCCAGTGTGGCAAAAAAAGCCGATAAATCCTCCGCCGGCATGGGCGGGCTAAATAAGTAGCCTTGCACGATGGGACAGGCGTATTTTTTCAGACAGTTGAATTGATCCAGTGTTTCCACGCCTTCGGCAACGGCGCTGATCCGCAAATGTCTGGCCAAATCCAGGATGGTCTGCAAAATGGCTTCGTTGTCGATATTGGTCGGAACATCCTGAATAAACGTTTTGTCAATTTTCAGTACGTCGATGGGGAAACTTCGTAAGTACATGAGCGAAGAATAACCGATGCCGAAATCATCCAGGGCCAGGCGAACTCCCATGGCCCGCAGCGAGTTCATGATCGGCAGCACCAGATCGGCGTGAGTCAGAGCCACCGTTTCCGTGATCTCCAGCTCCAGGCATTCCGGTGACAGGCCGGTCTCTTCCAATACATGGCGGACCTTGGCTAGGAACGAAGGATGCTGCAACTGTTTAACCGATATATTGACGGAAATGCGAACCGGAATCTGGCCGCCCCTCTGCCAGGTGGCGCACTGCCGGCAGGCGGCGTTCAGCACCCAGTCGCCAATGGGTACGATCAGGCCGGTATCTTCGGCCAATGGAATGAAGGTGCCGGGATAGAGCAGGCCGCGGCTGGGATGCTGCCAGCGAATGAGTGCCTCGACTCCGATAATATGGGCGTCGCTGGTAATCTGGGGCTGATAGTGAAGCACGAATTCCTGCTGACTGATGGCCTGGTGCAGCTCGGCTTCCAGGATCAGTTTGTCCAGGCAGGCGGCATGCATTTCTTCATTAAAGAAATGGTAACGGTTTTTTCCCTTCTGTTTGGCCTCGTACATAGCCATATCGGCGGCTTTGATCAGAGAGTCGGCGTCCTGCCCGTCTTTGGGATACATGGCGATGCCTGCGCTGGCTGAGACATGCAGGTCGTTGCCGTTGAAGCTCCAGGAACTGTTGATGGCTTCAATGGCTGCCTGGATGATGTCGGCGATGTGATTATAGTCCTGGACCTGCGGGAGCAGCAGGATAAACTCGTCACCGCCCAGCCGGTAGACCTGGCCGGTGTCCTTCAGACAGTGCTGCAGCCGGAGGGAAACTTCTCTTAAAAACGCATCGCCTGTCGAGTGGCCCATGCCATCGTTGATGCGTTTGAAATCGTCAAGATCAAAAAAAGCGATGGCAAATTGCTCGCCCAGTTTGTCTTCCCGGTGCTTACGGGTATCGATGTGATCAATCAGTTGCAATCGGTTGGGCAGCTTGGTCAGTGTATCGTGGTAGGCGAGATGGAGCACGGCTTTTTCCGTTTCCTGCAGTTCATGGACCTTTTTTTCCAATATTTCAGTCCGTTCTTTGACAATCCGCTTTAGTTTGGAATTGAAGAACATAAAGGCCAGCAAAGCGATAGAGAGGAGGCCGATGATGACAAACAGCGGCAGGATAACAGTGCGGTATTTTGTGAAATCGCCGGTATCATTGACATTGTATAGAAAGTTTTCTAAGGCAAAGCCCGGCTTTAACAGACCGAAGCGTTGATGAATTTCTACAATTTTAGCCCAACGGTCGGGATTCATATGTCCCAGTTCCACATAATCGGGCAGAATGATTTTATTCATTTCATTGGCCTCGAAACGAAGCCTTTCCGGCGAAAGGGAGGGATTGTACTTGGCCAGAATGAGGCCGATCATTTCCTCCTGATGGTTCATGGCGTATTTCCAGCCTTTTAAACTGGCCCGGATAAAGCGTTTTACCAGGTCCGGATTAGACTGAATGGTCGTGTCCGTAGTAAACAGACAATCGCCATAATAGTCGATTCCATAATTGATCGGATTGATTATGTGAACAGGTAAGGCTTGCTGCTGCAGGGAAAATAGCTCCGTTGTGCTGTAGCCGGTGATGGCGTCCGCTTTGCCGCCGCTGAAAGCAGCCAGGTCCCAATTATGCGAAAGTAAGGTTACCTGGTTGGAATCAATCCCTTCGTTATTAAGCATCGCCAGGATGTCGGTGCTCTGCTCAGGCACCAGCATAATCCGTTTGTATTTCAGGTCATGCGGAGAAAGGATGCCTGCATCCTGGCGGCTGATTAAAATCTGGGGTGAATGCTGAAAAATGGCGGCGATTACTTTTATTGGGGCGCCCCTATCACGGGCAAGCAGGAGTGACGTATTATCGACGCCGAAAGCGGCGTGCCCCGCGACTACTTCCTGCACCGGATTGATGCCCGGATAGCCTTCTTTTAATAGAACCTCCAAGCCCTCTTCCCGGTAAAAGCCTTTTTCGATGGCGGCATAGTAGCCGGCGAATTGAAACTGATGGGTCCATTTTAATTGTAAAGTTACCGTTTCGGCATGGCTAGTGCAAGGCAGGAAGATCGTAATACATAATGTGCTAAGAAATAATAGCGGCTTAAATAAGGCGGACACTGATAAAACCTCCAGGAAAGTAAAGTGGAAAAGAAAAGGGATGTTGCAGAATCTTGGTTTTATTGCCAAATTGCGTCAATTGTGATATTCGCTACCGTTCTCAGGCTACCCTTTAAAAAAAGCTGAAGTATTTACAGATTCTTTAGAAAAATTTATTCTCTCCATGCCTTTGCGCCGGTATAGGGCCGGACAGTATCTTTTAGGATAGTAACCCACTAATTGGTAAGTTCTTGTTAAGCGGCTTGTCAGCAGGTACTATTATAATAGCAACATATAAGGAGGAACAACATGGAAACTGTAAAGCAATGGCATCAGGCGGCTGTCGGCCAGCGGGTTGTGGCGGCGCTGCAGAAAAATGATTTTGACGCCCGGTATGTGGCTACCTTGGCGGAGGCGGCCGATTTCATCATGGAGCAGGTAAGTCCAGGTATGAAGGTGGGATTCGGCGGCTCGATGACTATCAAGGACATGGGCATACAGGATAAGGTGCAGGCTGCCGGCGGCACGGTACTGGATCATGGCACACCGGAGCTGACACGGGAGGAAAGGGTGGCAGTGGCCAGAGAGGAATTGCTTAGCGACCTCTATCTGTGCAGCAGCAATGCGGTTACCTTAGACGGCAGGCTGGTGAACATCGACGGGATGGGAAACCGGGTGAGTGCGCTCAGCTTTGGTCCGAAAAAAGTGATCGTGGTGCTGGGCATCAATAAAGTATGCCAGGATGAAGCGGCAGCTTTTGAACGGCTGGAGACTATTGCTTCGCCCATGAACAACAAACGGCTGGACATCCCCAATCCCTGCACTAAAACCGGGATTTGCATGGACTGTCAGGGGCCCACTCGTATTTGCCGGGTTTATTCGGTCATCAGAAGAAAACCGGTGGCAACGGATATGACAGTGGTCATAGTGGGCGAAAACGGCGGTTATTAATTTAGGGAATCACTGATCACACTGCGCAGCCAGGCGGATCTTTTTCCACCTGACTGCGTCTGCAAAACCTTGAAATAGGAACCGCTATTTCAAGGTTTTATTTTCTTGCCAGCCGAAAAAATTTCTCGCCAGGCTGGCAGGCTCATTACATCAGCGGTTCCCTCGGTAATATAATCCCCTGTGAAAAACCAGCCATTTGGTTTTCCGCAGGGGATTTTGCTTGCCCGGAAGCTAACTCTGCCGCTCATGGTAATGAATGAACCGGATAAGTGAGGTAAACAGCTCGCCGGCTTTTACGGTGGGCTAAGGGGATTACCATAATTTAAATAATAGACAGATTGGATGAATTTTGATAAAGTGTAATTAAGGACAAGTGTATTTACGTAGTGAACAAAACGTAACACTTGTTCTTGAAAAAACAAGATTGATGATAATTTGTGGAACTAAAAGGAGGGTCAGCGTATGAATGGTTTTGATTTTGCCAGTATGATTCAAAAAGATCGCAGTGAAAGGAAGCATCAGCAGTTTAGCGGTACCTTGCTGGATTATCTGTCGATTGTCAAAGAAAACCCGAAAGTGACTATGCTGGCTCACCAGCGCATGTATGAACTGTTGTCCGGTCCTGGCGCCGAGGCGGTCAAAACGGAGGAAAACCCCAGGCTGAAGCGGATTCATGGCAGTACGGTTCTGAAACGGTACGCTTTCTTTGCCAATGATTTTTACGGGATTGACAAGAGTATCATGCAGTTGATGCGCTATTTCCACTCGGCGGCCCTGAAAGGGGAGGAAGCCCGCCAGGTGCTCTATCTGGTAGGACCGGTCGGTGCAGGTAAATCGTCCTTGATGGAGGCTTTGAAAAAAGCGCTGGAAATGAGTCCGCCCATCTATGTATTGCAGGACTGCCCGATGCGGGAAGAACCGCTGCATTTAATACCCAAACACTTAAGGCCCCAGTTTGAAGACTTGCTGGGCATAAAAATAGAAGGTGATCTTTGCCCCGTTTGCCGTCACCGGTTAAAGCATGAATTTCACGGAGAATATGAGAAGTTTCCCGTTACCATGTCCGAATTCTCCATCCGTTCCCGCAAAGGCGTCGGGGTGGTGCCGCCGGTAGACCCCAACAACCAGGATACCTCCGTACTGTCCGGTTCGGTGGACATATCCAAGATGGACCTGTATGCCGAAGATGATCCGCGGGTTATGGCCCTGAACGGGGCTTTCAATGTGGGCAACCGGGGCATTGTGGAATTTATTGAAGTCTTTAAGAATGATGTGGAGTATCTGCACACCATGATCACCGCCACTCAGGAGAAATCCATTCCCTCACCGGGCAAGGGTTCGATGATTTACTTTGACGGAATCATCCTGGCCCACTCCAATGAATCGGAATGGAACCGTTTCAAATCAGACCACACCAACGAAGCTATTCTGGACCGGATTGTCAAGGTGGAGGTACCTTATTGCCTGGAACTGGATGAGGAGGTCAAAATTTACCGCAAGATCCTGAAAAACAGTTCCTTTGCGGCCCATATCGCGCCGCATACCATCGAAGTGGCCTCCATGTTCGCCATTCTCAGCCGGCTGACACCGTCGGCTAAGGTGGATGCTTTGACCAAGCTGAAAATTTACAACGGTGAGGAAATTGTGGAGAAAGGCTCTACCAAGAAAGTCGATATGACCGAACTGCGGGATGAAGCCAGGCGGGAAGGCATGAGCGGCATATCCACCCGGTTTATTATGAAAGCGCTGGGGGCCGCGCTGGCCGAAGCGGAAAACGACTGCATCAATCCGATTGCCGTGCTGGATACGCTGGTCAAGGCGGTGAAGGATATGGCGGTGGCTGACGATGAAAGGAAGCGGTACCTAAGCTTCTTGCAGGATGTGCTGAAAAAAGAATACAACAAGATTTTGGAAAAAGAAGTGACCAAGGCGTTTATTCACGGCTACCAGGAGCAGGCCGAAAGCCTGTTCAACAACTACCTGGACCATGCCGAGGCGTTTGTCAATGCCACCAAGATCAAGGATCGCAACACCGGCGAGGAATTGGAGCCGGATGTGAAATTTTTGCAATCCATTGAAGAGCAGATCGGCATTGGCGGTACGGCGGCCCTTGGGTTCCGGCAGGATGTGACGGCCTATATGTTTTCCCTGTTGAGGAACGGTGCCAAGATCGACTATCGCAGTTATGAACCGCTTAAGGAAGCTATAGAGAAGAAGCTGACCGTTTCGGTGAAAGAACTATCGCGCGTGGTAACCAAAGCCAGAGTGCGCGACGGCGAACAGGACGGGAAGTATAACGCCATGGTGGAGGAAATGAAACGAAACGGCTATTGCGATCATTGCTGCAATGTCATTTTAAAATACGCCGCCAATAATCTTTGGAAGGATTAATACCGGAATCGGGCTGCCGTCAGGAGAAAGGAGGAAGCAAGCATGGCTCTTTTCAAAGAAGGAAGCCTCACCTCATCTGACCGTTCGCAATGGGACCGGAAGCGGCACAGACAATTGGTGGAGGAAGCCATTAAGAAAAACATGGGCGGCATTATTGCCGAGGAAAGCATCATCGGCCAGGACGGGAATAAAAAGATCAAAATACCGGTTAAGGGAATCAAGGAATACCAGTTTATTTACGGTAAGAATACGCCGGGGACAGGTTCGGGCAGCGGCAGCGAACAACGGGGGCAGGTTGTCGGCCAGGACGGAGAGCCGCAGGGGCCGGGTCAGGGTGCTCAGGCGGGCAATGAGGCCGGCGAGGATATTTTTGAAACGGAAATTACCCTGGATGAATTGGTGCAATATCTGTTCGAGGATTTGCAACTGCCTGATATGGAGCGCAAAAAATTCTCGGTGGTGGAAACCGAGCGGAAGGTTAAGCTGTCCGGCTATCAGAAGAAGGGCATTCCGCCGCGGCTGGCTAAAAAGCGGACACTGACGGAAAAAATCAAGCGGATCAAATCAGGCTTGCGGGCAGCGGAAGGCATACAGGAGAGTGAGGAGCGGCAAGGCTTTATTGAAGACGATCTGCGTTATCGCCGGGTGAAAACTGAAGTTCGCCGCAACTCCAACGGAGTGGTTATCTGCATCATGGATACGTCGGGCTCGATGGACCAGACCCGTAAATATCTGGCCCGGAGCTTTTACTTCTTGTTATATCAGTTTGTCCGGTACCGCTACGAGCAGGTCGAGGTGGTTTTTATCGCCCATACGACGGAGGCGAAAGAGGTGGACGAGCAGGAATTTTTCCATAAAGGAGAATCGGGCGGCACCTTTATCAGCAGCGGCTATGCCAAGGCACTGGAGATCATCGAGGAGCGCTACAATCCGGCAGTCTGGAACATTTACGCCTTTCACTGCTCCGACGGCGACAACTGGGAGCAAGACGACGTCAAGGCCGTCGAGCTGGCCGGGAGGCTGTGCGAATTATGCAACCTGTTCGGTTATGGCGAAGTGGCGGCCCATTATGGCTACAGCACCATTCGCCGCAAATTTCAGGAGCAGTTGAATCAGGATAATTTCATCATGGCGCAGATGCAGACCAAGGAAGATGTCTGGCCGGCCTTTAAACGGATTCTGGAGAAAGAAGGGGCGGGAGGTGAGGCGCCATGACGGCGGAATATACGCTGCAGCAACTGACCGATTGGAACGGGCGCATTGAGGAATATGTCCGGGAAAGCGGACTTGACTGCTACGAACAGCATTTTGAGATTTGCAGCTACGAAGATATGCTCTGCTATGAAGCCTATGTGGGCATGCCGTCCCATTATCCCCACTGGAGCTACGGCAAGGCATATGAGCGGCAAAAGACCTTCTATCAGCACAACCTGAGCGGACTGCCCTATGAAATGGTCATCAACTCCGACCCTTGCCTGGCCTATCTTATGAAGGATAATACGCTGCTGCTGCAGATTCTGACCATGGCCCATGTGTACGGGCATAATGACTTTTTTAAGAACAACCGCCTGTTCCGCCGTGATACCCGGGCTGAACTGACGCTGGAGGTTTTTAAAGCCCATGCCGACCGGGTGCGCGCTTACATTCAGGACCCCAGCATCGGCCCCGAGGCGGTGGAGCGGGTTTTAGATGCCGCTCATGCCCTGCGGTTTCAAACCTCCCGTAACGGACCGGGCAAGCTGCCTGACCGGGATACGCTGCGCCGGGAGGCGCAGGAAGCCATACCGGAGCGGCTGCAGAACGATCTGCTGGGCTTCCTGGCCGAGCGGGGACGCCTGACCGACTGGGAACGGGACCTGGTAAGTCTGGTTCGTGAGGAATCGCTGTATTTTATTCCCCAAATCGAGACCAAGATTATGAATGAAGGCTGGGCCAGCTATTGGCACTATCAGCTTTTGCAAAAGCTGGAGCTGCCTCAGGCGCTGCACCTGGAGTTCCTGCAGCGGCACAATCTGGTAATTCGGCCCCATCAAGGCCGGGTCAATCCGTATTTTATCGGCTTCAAGCTATTTGAATACCTCGATAAGACGCTGGGCCGCGAGCAGATATTCCGGGTTCGGGCCGAGGAACGGGATCAGTCGTTTTTGCGGCGCTACCTGACCAGGGAACTGTGCGAGGAGCTGCACCTTTTCGTTTATCAGAAACAGGGTGATGATATAGTAGTCACTGAGGTGCCTGATGAGGAAGGCTGGAAACAGGTTAGAGATGAATTGGCCGGTTCAACCGGGGTGGGCGGTATTCCTGTCATCACACCGAAGAAGGTCGACCAGGGCGCGCTCATTCTGGAGCATCAATATGACGGCCGGGAACTGGAAATGAATTATGCCCGGGAAACCTTGAAATACGCCGCCCGCCTTTGGGGCGGCACAGTGAAGCTGCCTACCGTTATTGACGGCAAGGCCAGACAGTTAAGCAGTGACGAGACGCCGGAGATTAAAGGAAGGTTGTAAGGCGTGTTGATGGACCACTAAGCCTGACCAAAAAGGTCAGGTTCTTTTTTTGCCGTACTGATTTACGGGGGAATAAAATTTTTCTCAATGATTTATTGACGAAAAAATATTTCTTTGCTATGCTTAAGTCAGCAGCTAACCGGAGCGGCGGAGCTTGGGCGGCCATAGGCTTAACACTTGCGCCGGAACCGTTAGCAGAGGAATGGAGGCGGTGTGATGGCCAAGGGAGTATCGGTTATTGACCAGATTTTTTCCTGTTATCACGAGTTATTTGAGGCGGAAAAACGGGTGGCCGACTATATTCTGGCCCAGCCGGAGCAGGTCATTGATATGACTGTCTCAGAGTTGGCGGAACTCAGTGCGGCAAGCAATGCCACCATTATTCGGTTTTGTAAAAAATGCGGCTGTCAGGGGTTTCAGCATCTAAAGATCCGGATTGCCCGGGAATCGGCGGTGGTGCAGGAAAAGCAGCCTTCCGGTACGATTCATATGGACGACTTGGAGCAGTCACTGCACAACATTGTGGTTAATAAATGTGAGGAGATCAAACAAACGTTATATAATATCCCGCTGGAAGAAGTCCGGACGATGGTCGACCGTATTAAAGAATCACGGTTTGTTTTATTTGCGGCCCTGGGAAACACCATTCCGGTGGCGCTGGATGGGGCCTATAAGCTCAATCAACTGGGAATAACGGCACTGTGTTCCCCCATCTGGGAAAGTCAGATGGCTATGGCGCACACGTTAACTGCAGAGGATGTGGTGATTGCCATTTCTGCCTCCGGCGAGTCCAAGAAACTGTTGACCTTAGTGGACCGGGCGCAGGAACGGGGCGCGGCTGTTCTGGCTATAACCAATTATGCCAAATCCTCTTTGGCGCTACGGTGTCCTTATCATATTCACACTGTGGCCCGGGAACGGCTGTTTTTCCCTAATTTCAGCTTTGCCTTTACCAGGCTGGCAGCTATGGCAGTGATGGAGACGTTCTTCTTTTTGCTGGCCAGCAGCAAGGCCGGTGCCCAGGAATGCATTGCCCTCCATGAACAGACCATAGCCGATGATAAGACCTAAGGTTTGGCATAAACGGTGCCGGAGAATAGCAGTATAATTTTAGACGGGAGTGAGAATATGATTAACTTGCGTTGGGGCATTCTTGGTCCAGGCAATATCGCGGCTGATTTCGCTAAAGCCCTTCAGGCGGTGAATGGCGGTGTGTATGCCGTGGGAGCCAGGTCGTTGGCGAAGGCCGAAGCTTTCGCCGGACAGTATGCGGTGGAAAAAGTATATGGCAGCTACGATGAGCTGCTTAAGGATGAAGCTTTGGATATTGTCTATCTGGCGACGCCGCACAGTCACCATTATGAGTATATTATGCGGAGCCTGGAACAAGGCAAGCATGTATTGTGCGAAAAGGCGATCACAGTAAATAGCCGGCAACTGCAGGAAGCGGCCGCTTTGGCTAAGAAGAAAAACCTCATTCTGGCCGAAGCGATGACCATCTATCATATGCCGCTGTACGCCAAGCTGCGGCAAATCGTTCAGTCAGGCCAAATCGGCCGTTTAAAAATGATTCAGGTTTCATTCGGCAGTTGTAAAGAGTATGATGTGGCCAACCGGTTTTTTAGCAAGGAATTGGCCGGCGGGGCTTTGCTCGATATCGGCACTTATGCTTTGTCGTTTGCCCGTTACTTTTTGTCGGCGCCGCCGCAGGAAATCTTAACGACTATGAAACCGTTTGAAACCGGTGTAGATGAACAATCGGGCATAATTCTGAAAAATAACAGGGACGAAATGGCAGTGGTGGCGCTGACCATGCGGGCCAAAATGCCTAAGCGGGGTGTTGTGGCCGGCGAGACCGGTTTTATTACCGTTGATAATTTCCCCCGGGCCGACCGGGCGGTGATTCAATATCTGGACGGCCGGAGCGAAGTAGTAGCGGACGGCGATACGGAGCAGGCTCTGGCTTATGAAGTGGCGGCCATCAGCCAATGTGTCGCTCGCGGCGAAGGCGGTTATCTGGATCTGTCGCTGGACGTTATGAACATTATGGATGAAGTCCGGCGGCAGTGGAATATACAGTATCCGTTTGAATAACGGACTGTATGACTCAGAAGATGAGGAACGGCTGATGCGGCAAAGCTAGAAGAGATACATAGGAGGAATATGAATATGAACTATAAAGCCGTTCTATTTGATTTAGACGGAACCTTATTGAATTCACTGGACGATTTGGCCAATTCCATGAATGCGGTTTTGTCCAAACATGGCTTTCCCGTGCATGATACCGAGAAATACAAGTATTTCATCGGTAATGGCATGGAAAGGCTGGTGAAACGGGTATTACCTGCCGGGCAAGAAGAAAACAAGGATATGGTAGCACGCTGCCTGCAAGGACTGCATGAGGAATACGGCTGCCGCTGGCACGAAAAGACCCGTCCTTATCCGGGAATTGAAGAACTGCTTGCGGCATTAGCGGCGAAAGGACTTCGCCTGTCAGTACTGTCCAATAAGGCCGACTCTTTTACTAAAGTGATTATTGAGCATTACTTCGGCAGCACCCGCTTTGATTTTGTCTACGGTGCCCGAGATGGGGTGCCGAAGAAACCTGACCCCGGGGCAGCCCTGGAAATTGTCAAACTGTCCGGCATCGAGCCGGCGGAATATCTCTATCTCGGCGATTCCGGCGTGGATATGCAAACCGCCACCGCCGCCGGTATGTACGCTGTCGGCGCCGCCTGGGGCTTCCGCGAGGAACCGGAATTGCGGGAAAATGGAGCCAAAATGGTGATTTATCAGCCTGGCGAGCTGCTGAAGCTGGCGTAAGCGATATCCCGATGAAAATATTTCTGACAATTGAACTAAAAGTGAAAATCTAATATGGCCTAATTAAGCAATCCCTGCGTTATACCTTGCTATAGCCAGGGATTTTTTGCTGTTTTAAAGTTGAAAAATGGCCTGAATAGTTATTCAATATCAATCCCCGTAAGTAAGATAACGGATATCAGGCAAGGTGTACTGTTAGCATACTAAAACAGGATCATTATTGTGGCAATGTTTTGTTATTTCTGAATTTACCGGACGATGCTACAATGGGCTTGTAAGAAAAACGGGAGGAAATCAGATGAAAGAATTACAACAACGGCAAAAACAAATTCTGAAATATTTGCTGTCGATGGATGATTTTATGCCTGTTAAAAAAATCGCCGCCTTATGCCGCTGCTCGACTAAGACGGTACGTAATGATTTGCTGGTACTAGAAGAAAGCGGCGTTAAGCTGGAAAAAATGTCCGGTAAGGGAATCCGTATTTTTCCGGAAAAGCAAATTCGTGACTATGATTTATCAAAAGATTCCTGCCACGATTTATCTGTTGAATACAGAAGAGCGAAGATTATGTTTGAACTGCTGGAGGGCACTAAAGATAAGCTATCCATTCAGTCGCTGTCGGAGAAATATTTTGTCAGCAAAACTTCCATTGCCAATGATTTAAAAGTAGTGGAAGAAAAATTAAGCAAGTATCATTTGCGTCTCAAAAAGGATACCCAGGGGACGCAATTGGTTGGTTCGGAAATGGACATCCGGAAAGCCATGGTCGATATCTTAAACGCGCTGATTGGTTCAAAAAATGTATTTCAGGAGGAACCGGCGCGAATCGACCGGAAACGATTCTGGAGCTGGAAGAGCATTTTGGGACATATCCTGTCAGTCAGGTGGAAGCGATTATTGAAAAGGCGGAAAAACTGCTGCAATTCCGGATTGCGGAACCTTATTATATCAATCTGGTGACCCATATATTAATTCTCATTTACCGGACGAAAAACGGCAAAACGATTTACGCCGGGCTGCAGGCGGAAGCCAATCAGTATGATTCCTCCTTTTATAGCGTGTCGCAAAAAATAGCCCGCTGGCTGGAAGACATATTTTCTATTCAGGTCAACCAGGAAGAGGTATTTTACATTTATCGGTACTTGACTTCTTCCGGCGGTATTACTGTTCAGCCGGATAATAAACCGGATGAAGTGGATCAGCGGCTAGAGGAAATAGCCCGAGAGATGATTAGGCTGAGTGGGCGGATTTGTCCGATACCATTTGCCTTTAGCCCGTCCTTATATCAGGCGTTGCTGCTCCACTTAAGGCCTATGATGAACCGGATTATTTACAATATAGAAATTAAAAATTCCTTGCTGGATCAAATCAAAGAAGAATTTCCCGAAGTCATGCTGTTATTAGAACTGGTCATTTGGAAGATAAGACTGCAGTACAGGCTGCCTTATATTAATGAAGCGGAGATCAGTTACCTAGTCGTGTATTTTCAGTCTGCCATTGAAGAGGCGATCAGCAAGAAAAAGGTGATGATTGTCTGTTCCACAGGGGTGGGAACCTCGCATCTGTTAGAAAAACGGATCAAAAATCATTTTCCCGAATGGAATATTACTCATATTGTTTCGGCTAAAGATCTGGAAAAAGATATGAAGCTGGAAGTGGTTGATTTGATCATTTCCACCGTGAAACTGGATGTTTCCCTGGATAAACCGGTAGCGTATGTAAGCGCTTTGTTTAATAAAGCCGATGAGAAAAGGATAAGAGAATCTTTTGTCACCGGGCAACGGGGACTCATTACGGAGGCGACGGAGGTTATCGAAGATGACCAGCAAAGCAGTCGGAATGAGATAAGCAAAGAATTTTCCCAGGCCACGCTGGTAGACTGTCTGGCCATCCATGAAGCTTTGGAACTATGTCTGTATCGTACCGCTACTCAGCGGAGCGTCCGGATCCTTAGACGGAGCGATAGTAAGAACAAAACGAAGTTACTCGTGCTAATGGGAGAAAAGGAAGCTGTGCCAGACACGGTGATGGGTACGCTGTACCGCATGCTGCAAGAGGACTACACGGGAGGGACAATAAATGGATCTATCCACAGTAATCGATGAAAACAGAATTAACCTGGAACTGGATGTTGCCAGCAAAGAAGAAGCGATTGATGCGCTGGCTGATATGCTGATGCAATCAGGTGTTTTAGCTTCTAAGGAGGATTTTATAAACGATGTTTATGTGAGAGAAGCTGCCGGACAAACCGGAATAGGAGGTGGGATTGCCATTCCTCACGGCAAATCCAAAAGCGTATTAAGGACTTCACTGGCGATTGGCCGGACCAAGCGACCGATTGAGTGGGAGTCGCTGGATGATGAACCTGTCCGCTGCATTATTTTATTCGCCGTAAGAGAAGCCGACAGCACGACCGTCCATGTACGCTTATTGGGTCAATTCGCGGGGAAGCTGGCTGATGAAGACATTGTGACCGCTCTGCTTAACGGTAACGATGCTAAAGAAATCATCACCATTCTTAGTGCGGAAAATTAAGGAAAATGGAGGAGATACCATGAAAATTGTTGGCATTGCAGCCTGTACATCGGGGATTGCCCACACCTATATTGCCAAAGAAAAACTGGTCAAGGCTGCTCAAGCTCTTAATCACACGATCCATATTGAAACACAGGGCACCATTGGCACCGAAAATGAGCTGTCGGCCAAGGATATTGCGGCAGCCGATGTGGTCATCATTGCTGCGGATATTAAGGTAGGCGGCAAGGAGCGGTTTCAGGGAAAACGGCTTGTGGAAGTGCCTACCCATATTGTAATTAAATCTCCCAAAGCTTTATTAAACAAGATTCAGGCCGAGCTGGGACTATAAAAAATGAATGGAGGTCAAGGCTGTGTTAAAAAATTTAGAGTTGAAAAAGCATGCAATGACGGGAATATCCTACATGATCCCTCTGGTGGTGGCTTCAGGGCTGTTGATTGCTATCGGGAATATAGCCGGCGGCAATCCCAGTTTGATTGGTGACTACAAGAAAGCTTACGGTTTGTGGGAAGCGGCAGTCACTTTGGGCGTATACGGTATGGGACTCATTCCGGCCGTCATGGCGGCGGCCATTGCTTACTCGATTGCCGACCGGCCGGGGATTGCGCCGGGGTTATTGATGGGGATGATCGCCAATGCTATGGGCGCCGGCTTTTTGGGGGGCATGCTGGGCGGTTACCTGGCCGGCTGGTGCGTCAATTTCCTCAAACGTCATATCAAGGTTCCTGTCTGGGCTCAGGGGCTTATGCCGATGATGATTGTCCCGCTGCTGGCGTCGCTGATTGTAGGTTTTATTATGTTTTTTGTGATTGGCAGACCGATTGCCTCAGCCTCTTTTGCTTTAAGAGAAATGCTGGATAGTATGCAAGGCGGTTCCAAAGCAGTATTCGGCGCTATTATGGGGGCCATGGCCGCCTTTGATTTTGGCGGTCCGGTAAATAAAGTGGCTTCTTTGTTTGCCGACGGACTATTAATTGATAAAATCTACGGACCGGAAGCAATAAAAATCTGTGCCTCCATGATCCCACCGTTTGGTGTGACCTTATCCTGGCTGATTAAGAAATCAAGATATAGCAAAAGTGAAGCCGACAATATCAAAATAGCCTTTCCCATGGGAATTTGCATGATTACAGAAGGCGTCATTCCCATCGCCGCAGTCGATCCTATTCGCGTTATTTTCTCCTGCTCCTTTGGCGCGGCTATCGGTGGTATTTTGATTATGCTGCTGGACGTAGGTTCACCGGTTCCTTCCGGCGGGATGTTCATTGTTCCGGCCATGCATAATCCGCTGGGCTTCCTGATTGCTTTAGCAGTTGGCAGCCTGGTTACGGCGTTGCTCTTAGTCGCTTTAAAAAAGGATGCTCCTCAGGAGCAGGAAATAGGTCTGGCAGAGGATTTGGAGGAAGAGGTGGATTTGTCGGGGATTATTGTAAAATAACCTACAGGGAGTGTAAGCTATGTATGTTTCCATGAAGGATATGCTGCAGAAGGCGCATGCCGGGGCTTATGCGGTTATGGCGATTAACTGCTTTAATCTGGAGACCGCCAGGACAGTTATCCGGGCGGCGGAGAGTGAAAATGCGCCAATCATTATTAATCTGTATCAGGATCATCTGATACAGCATTGTGACAGCGAACTGATCACACCGATGGTGAAGGTATTGGCCAATCGGTCCAAAGTTAAGATTGCGCTGAATTTTGATCACGGGCAGGAGGTTTTGCTGTTAAAAAAGGCAATTGACGACGGGTTTTCTTCCGTCATGGTCGACGGCTCGCGGTTTGGTCTGGACGGAAATATTGCGATGACAAGGGAGATTGTTAATTTCGCCCACCCCAAAGGAGTGAGTGTGGAAGGCGAAATTGGCTGCATTGGTGCTACGGAAGGAGCGGAGTTTACCGAGCATTCCATGTATACCGACCCGGATGAGGCCGTGCGGTTTGCCAGGGAAACGGGTATTGATGCGCTGGCTGTGTCCATCGGTTCTTCTCACGGCAATTATCCCGCTGATATGATTCCAGCATTTGATTTTGAACGGCTGCGGCAGATTAAAGCGATGACCGGGCTGCCGCTGGTACTGCATGGCGGTTCCGGTTCCGGCGAGAAGAATATCCGCCAGGCGGTCAAGGATGGAATCAATAAGATTAATGTAGGCTGCGATTTTATGAATGCCAATGTGGCTGCCGTAAAAAACAGACTGCAAGAAAATCCTGACATTAACTATTATGATCTGGTCGAGCGGGTGGAAACGGACAGTATGGAGATTGTCCGGCACTATATACGGTTGTCGGGATCATATAATAAAAACTAAAGGAGATAACAGGGATTATGCTAATGAATATGAAGGAATTATTGTCGGTGGCGCAAAAATATCAGTTTGCCGTACCTGCTTTTAATGTCAGCAGCAATATGCTGCTAAGAGGCGTTATGGATGGGTGCCGGGAAAAACAGGCGCCGGTGATCATCGCCATTCATCCCGATGAATTATCGTTTGTGGAAGACAGCTTTATTGCCAGTGTGCGGGAAGAAATTATCCATAGCCGCATACCGGCCGTAATTCATCTGGATCATGGCGGGAGCTTTGAGCAGATTGTCCGGGCTATTCGCTGTGGCTTTACTTCCGTGATGATTGATGCCTCGCTGCTATCGTTTGAAGAGAATGTGGCAATCACCAGAAAAGTGATCGAAGTGGCGCAGGCTGCCCATGTTTCTGTAGAAGCCGAACTGGGGACGATCGGAACGACCGGCAACGGTGGTGAAGGCGGTACGGAGCAAATTATTTATACCGATCCGGCCACTGTCAAAGAATTTGTTGCCAGAACCGGCGTGGACACGCTGGCGATTGCCATCGGTACATCGCACGGCATTTATCCGAAAAATATGCAGCCAAAATTGAGAATGGATTTGCTGCAGGAAATCAGAGCGATTGTGGATATACCCTTGGTTCTGCACGGTGGCTCGGCTAATGCCGATAGTGAAATCGCCGAGGCGGTAAGACTGGGGATATCGAAAATCAATATATCCAGTGATATCAAGGACGCTTTTTACAAGAAATGCCGGGAAGTGCTGCAGGACCCGGTTATCCGTGAACCAAACGCCATTTATCCACCTTGTATTGAGGCTATGAAACAGGTGGTTTATCAAAAAATTGATTTGTTTAATGATGCCGGTAAAGCAAGCTGTTATCAGGAAAATTAAGCGAAGAGTATGCTGTATGTAACATGGCAGCATAAAGTAAAAGTCCTTCCCTGCCGGAGTATGCCGGTAGGGGAGTAAGGCAACCGAGCAAAGTTCTCAGCAGCCAACCCGTGGCTGCTGAGAACTTTGCCGTTTTAAAGGGGTATTTGGGCGTTAGCCAGCCGATCATTAAGTCTGTGCCTGCTTATGTCCCTGCTTGCCGTTTAAGCCGGGAATGAGCGGTAAAACGGCTAGAACGGAGTTTTTCATATTGCCTGGTCTTTGTTATAATTTTACTTAAAAGGTATCTGGTACCTTGGCTTTAGGATTGACGAGGTACTAGTGTCTTGACCAAGTTAAATCTTAGTTTATACAGCCTATCTTTTTCCGCACTGCTGTGTTGTCGTTGGCTTACATATGGCCGATATGCGCGTCTCCTCCGCCTTGCATTGCAGAAAAATCTATACTGTATAATTCTAATTCATAACTTTGCCAAGACACTAGCGGTCCAGCAAATTAGCGGACCATTAGCCGGGTTGGGGGCTTGGTTATGGAACTTACCCTTGGTCATATCATTGGCCTGACGTTGACAATTTTGCTGGTAATCGGCAGCGGTTTGTATTCGGCCCGGACAGTGACTTCGGCGGAAGGCTACAGTCTGGGCGGACGCTCTGCCGGTACGGCTCTGGTGGCAGGCAGCATAGCCGGTACGGTAATTGGCGGCGGTGCCACGGTAGGAACGGCGCAAATGGCCTATTCGCTGGGGCTTTCCGCCTGGTGGTTTACCTTAGGTTCCGGCATTGGTTTCATTATTATGGGTTTGTTTTATGCCCGGCCGCTGCGCCGTACCGGTCTGGAGACCATTCCGCAATATCTGGTGGCAAATTACGGCAAAACGGCCGGTCCTTTGGTCAGTGTGATTTCCTCCCTGGGCATCTTGCTTAGTGCTGTGGCAAGCTGCCTGCCGGGAATTCAACTGATTGCAGCCTTGTTTCATCTCGGACCCTGGCCGGCGGCCTTACTGCTTATGCTGCTGGTGGCTGCCTATGTTTTTTTTGGCGGCATAAAAAGCGCCGGCGTAGCCGGTATGTTGAAAATGGTGATTATCTGGCTTACCTTACTGGCAGCCGGCGGCACGGCCTGGCTGGCTTTAAGGGAAATGCCTGCTTTTGCGCTGCAGTTTCCGGACTTTCCCTGGCTTAGCCTGTGGGGACATGGCTTCTGGGCGGGGCTGGGCAATCTTTTTTCTCTGATTGTCGGCATTATGTGTACTCAAACTTATATTCAGTCCATTTTTTCCGCCGCCGATTCACGGACGGCAGCAGCGGGAGCGTTTGTTGCGGCGTTGATCGTCATACCGGTGGGATTGCCGTCCATTGCCATCGGCATGTTTATGCATGCAACCCATCCTGCTATGCTGCCGATTCTGGTGCTGCCGGGTTATTTGCTGCAATATCAGCCGGCCTGGCTGGGCGGTATCGGGCTTGCCGGTATTTTACTTTCGCTTATCGGATCAATTGCCGGGCTAACGTTGGGTATTGGCACCATGCTTTCGCGGGATATTTGCGCCGAGCTGTTTCAGGTAAAAAGCAGTCAAACATTATTGTGGATAAACCGGGGTATCATTTTGCTGGTCATGGGTCTGGCCTGTCTGATTGCCGTGGCTCATTTGCAGTCGCAGGTACTGCTTTGGAATTACCTGTCCATGGCGCTGCGGGGCGGCGGAGTATTTTTGCCGCTTACGCTGGCGATCTTCGCTCCCGGCAGGCTGCCGGGAAGTTGGGCTCTTGCTTCGATGGCAATCAGTACGCTGGCCGCTATCCTGGCGGCTACGGTATTTCCCGTACCAATTGACCCGCTGTTTATCGGGCTTGCGGTGAGTGCCGGCATCATTCTGGCCGGACTGATTAGCAAGCGGTGGCAGGCCGGACACGGGTCTGCCGGTAAGGCGCACTGTCGTTCGTAAACGAAAAATCCGTACCTGCCGTTTGGCGGTACGGATTTTTATTATAGAAGGGATTTCCAGTTGACTCCCAGCGATTCCAGCAGATGAATGACGTGTGTATCGTTAGCCTGCACAAAGCCGCGAACCTTGGCGTAAACCATAGTTTGCCGCCCGTTTTTAAAAATAGTCAATTGATCTAACAGCGGATTGTAGTTGACCTCGCTGCCGTCGGGCATTTTTTTGGAGACCGGATCGATAACCGGTTGAGTGGCAGGGGAAGCCGGGGGGGATTGAAGTTCTTTTAAGCGGAGACGCAGGGTTGCGATGTCGTCCGTCGTGACCAGACCGGTGATCTCAGCGGTAAAGGACAAGGCACCGTCGCTGGTTAAGGTGCGCTGTACTTTTGACGAGGTGACCTGCAGCAGCCCGGCGGACAAGGTTGTGACTTCGTCTTTGGTAAGCTGGAGGTTTTCCGTTTGGCTGAAGCTTTCAATATAGATGCCGGCCTGTTCGATGGCCCCCCGTTTGGCGTTGAGCAAGGCTTTGTCCTGAGCGGCAGCCGGCGTTTCTCCATCGCCCATGAGGTAAGTACCGGTAGCGGTAATGTAATGGGGTTCGGCAAAACAAAGCAGCGGGATACATAATAAAAACACTAAAGCAGTTATGAGCTTCATAACATCACTCCGTTGTTAATGATAATGGATAGCTTGAATTTTCGCTGTTTGTTTTCCAGACTCCTGCCCTTTTCATTCCGATGACGGTATAATTGAGTGAAATTTTTGGAAACATGGCATAGGCTAAGTTCGGCTTCCTGCAGCAATAGCCGGTCGGTGTGCTGGCTATGCTGCAGGACTTTGTTTTAGCAGGAAGGTTGCCTTGTTTGTTGATTGTATACAGTTGCCGCTAAAGAAGGCATACTAAATAAAAACGTAAAATTTTGGAGAAAGAAGGTTTGTTTGTGGATAAGAGCTATATATTTATGCTGTTTACCTTTATTGTAGGAGCTGTGTTTTTTCTGCTGGTACCCAAGGCGCAATATAAGCGTTATCTTTTATATGGCATCGTGCTTGGCGGCTTTGTTCATGGGCTTATCGCCTCCGCTTCAAGCTATATGAATTTATTGAAATATACCAATATGGGACCGTTCAGTGTTATGGGGCTGATACCGGCCTGGACACCGATTGCCTGGTCATTTTCTTTTGCTGTTTTTTTCTATTTGATGCCCCGGCGCAGAGCTTTTTTGATTCCCTATTTGCTGGCTTTTACCGGCCTGGATTATATTGTGGGACTGGTACTGGAAGCCTATGGATTATTTACGTATATCGGCAGTTACCGTTATTTTGCTCTGTTGACTTTTTTAGTGTGGTATTCTGTGGCAGCCTGGATTTTTTACCGGGACCCGCAAGCAAATGTCTTACTGCCGGTTGCCGCGAAAACGCTGCCGGAAGAAAAGCGGGATGAGGAAAAATAACCGTTTATTTGTGAAGTGATTTAACAAAAAGCAGCAGACCATTCGTATTGACCGTCCTCATGGCGGTGATTCGGACCGGCAGCGTGAGCATGACCGGAGAGAATGGGAAGAAAATGAACGTCATAAAAGAGAAACGAAGCGGCGCCCCCATGAAAGCGACAGAGAATGTCATGAACGGCAGGAACGGGAAAAACAGCGTCATGAGCAGGCGTTGCGGGAAGTAGCGGCTTTTTTGATAGGCGTTGGAGTCGGTCAGTCTAATTAAGCAAAAAAATAATCCCCGTATTGGGAGAGAGGCTCTTTGGGGTTTCTCCTTCCATCCGGGCTTGATTTCCCTATTCGAAAGAATAGGGTTCTTTATTTTTACCCGGCAATGCCGGAAGCTTTCCGCTCCTAGTTTCCTTGGTGCGGAACAGAATCTATTAAGAGCCCGAGGTAGTGAGAGATTTAGCTTATTTACCGGAAAAGGGACTGATTTTTGTTGTTTTCTCAGATGGTGTTTATTGCTAAAAAACTTGAATTCTGCTACCCTGATGATAAGCAAGATGCTGCATTGACGAAACAAAGGAGAGGGATCACGATTATGATACGATTTGAAAGCGATTATACCGAAGGCGCTCACCCCAGAATTTTGCAGCGACTGCTGGAAACCAATGAGGAGCAGACGCCGGGCTATGGCTTGGATCAGCACTGCGAAGCAGCCCGGAATTATATAAAAAAAGCTTGTCAGGCGATGGACGCCGAGGTTCATTTTTTGGTCGGCGGCACACAGACCAATGCCACCATCATTGCCTCGATTCTGCGTTCTTATCAGGGAGCGGTGACAGCCGAAAGCGGCCACATCGCCGTCCATGAGACCGGCGCCATCGAAGCGGCCGGTCATAAGGTGCTTACCCTGCCCAGCCGAGACGGGAAAATCCGGGCCGAACAGGTAAAAGAGTTATACCGGGCTCATTGGGCCGATGCTTCCCATGAACATATGGTACAGCCCGGCATGGTGTATATATCCCATCCTACTGAGAACGGTACTACATATCGTAAGGACGAACTGGAGGCGTTAAGCGCTGTTTGCCGGGAATGCGGGCTGCCTCTGATGTTGGACGGCGCCCGGCTGGGATACGGTTTGACGGCTCCGGACAACGACTTGTCCCTAACCGATATTGCCCGTCTCTGCGATGTTTTTTATATCGGGGGAACGAAAGTCGGAGCTCTGATGGGAGAAGCTGTGGTGATCACACAGGAGGCTTTGCGGCGGGATTTTCGTTACATGATCAAGCAGCATGGCGGGATGCTGGCCAAGGGACGTTTGCTGGGCATTCAGTTTGAAACGCTGTTTGAGGACGGTCTGTATTTTGAAATTGCCGGGCATGCCGTAGCCATGGCGATGCGTATCCGGGAAGCTTTCACGGCCCAAGGATTTTCTTTCCGCTATGCTTCTACTACCAATCAGCAATTTCCTATTTTGCCTGATGAAGTATTAAAAAAACTGGGCGAAACCTACGCCTATTCTTTCTGGGAAAAGGCGGGAGCCACTCACAGTGTGGTGCGGTTCTGTACCAGTTGGGCCACCAAGAAGGAACACGTGGATCGGTTGGTCAAGGATATTCAGGCGCTATAGGGCAATGTAAAGCAATATGATTTGGCAAGGTAGCAGGGAATCGCGAGGGACTTTACGTGAAAAGTAGAGTACCCTTTTCTGCTTTTTGCGTGATTAGTCATCGAACCGGTTGCAGTGAAAAGCCTGTAAAAACTTTTACATTGAACTGATTATGTAAATTTGATAGACTGGTATAGAGTCGAATTCTACATAGAAAAGAGAGGCTTTACGATGGTAAGCAGGTCGAAAAACCGGGTGGATGTGTTAGGGTTTATTGTCATTATAGTTATTTTGGCGCTTATGGGCAGATTAGCTTACCTTCAGATCATAAAGGGTGATTACTTTCACACTTTGGCCGAGCAAAATCGCATTCGCCTGATTACCGTTACGGCGCCGCGGGGAACCTTCTATGACCGCAACGGAACGCCACTGGTGAACAACCGGCCCGGTTTTTCGGTGTCCCTGATGCCGATTGACGGACCGGTTTCACAGGAGGTTATTGTTAGGTTGGCTGACATCCTCAAGATTAAGCCGGAGGAGATCAACAGCAAAGTTAAAAAGGAGGAAAATCCGTTAAATCCGGTTATCGTGAAAAACGATGTGGGGCAGGACATTGTGGCCAGGATCGAAGAACACAAAAGCGATCTGCCTGGCGTGGTACTGGCGATCCAGGCGGTGCGCAGCTATATATATAATGACCTTGGCGCTCATATGTTCGGCTACGTAGGGGAAATCAACGACAACGAACTGGAAAAAGGGAAAGCCGACGGTTATAAAAGTGGTGACATTCTGGGCAAGTCCGGTCTGGAGCAGGTCTATGACAAGACACTGCGCGGTGTGGACGGCGGTGAGCAGGTCGAAGTGGATGTGACCGGGCGCCCCATCCAGCGACTTGGTCGGAAGGAGCCGGTTCCCGGCAATGACCTGTGGCTTACCATTGATTATCGCGTCCAGAAGGCTACGGAAGAGGCGATGGACAGGCAGCTTACCTATTTGCAAAACAAGCTGGGCAACAGCAAAGCGAAAGCCGGCGCCGCCGTGGCGATCAACCCTAAGACCGGTGAGGTGCTGGCGATGGTCAGCCGGCCGGCCTTTAATCCCAACCTGTTTAATGGCGGCATCTCGGAAAAAGACTGGAAGATAATCAACGATAATCCGTTCAATCCCATGCAGAACCGGGTGATTGCCGGTGAATATCCGCCGGGTTCTACCTTTAAAATTGTGACAGGCACGGCAGCGTTGGAACTGGGTAAGGTGACGCCGGAAGAAAAGATTCTCGATACAGGCAAGCACTGGATTATTCCCAAGGGAAACGCGCAGAATGAAGCGCTGGGCCTGATCGATTTCCGCGAGGCGTTGTCCAAATCGGATAATGTGTATTTTTATGAAATGGGCAACCGGCTGGGCATCGACAATCTGGAAAAGTATGCAAGAATGTTCGGTCTTGGTGAATACACCGGCATCAAGCTGCCGGGTGAATCGAACGGTCTGGTGGCAAATAAAAAGTATAAAATGAAAGTGTACGACGAAGACTGGTACCTGTCGGAAACCTTTGACGCCGCTATCG
Source organism: Propionispora hippei DSM 15287 (assembly GCF_900141835.1). Classification (NCBI taxonomy): domain Bacteria; kingdom Bacillati; phylum Bacillota; class Negativicutes; order Selenomonadales; family Sporomusaceae; genus Propionispora; species Propionispora hippei. The sequence goes on from NZ_FQZD01000016.1 coordinate 41,203, forward strand.
GGCAGGGATTCCAACTGGCGACGCCGCTGCAGGTGGCCAATGTTATGGCTCAGATAGCTAACGGCGGACATCGTTACCGCCCCTACCTTGTCAGTAAAATTGCCAGTCCCGACGGAAAAATCATTCAGACCTTTCAGCCGGAGGAAGTGGGAACGATCAATATATCGGCTAAAACACTTAATCTCATCCGGAGCGCTCTCCGGGATGTCGCTTTGCCCGGTGGTACGGCGGCGTCTACCTTCGCCGGCTTTCCCATTCCGATCGCCGGCAAAACGGGTACGGCGGAAAATCCTCATGGCGATGATCATGGCTGGTTTGTGGCCTATGCGCCGTTTGATGATCCGCAGATCGTGGTGGCTGTTCTGATTGAGCAGGGTGGTTTTGGCGCCGATTCGGCCGTGCCGATTGCCCGCAAAATGCTGGAGGCTTATTTCGATGTTCCTTCCCAGAAGAATCCGGCAGATTTATATGCCGAGGAGCAGGCGGCAAAAGCCGGTGCTAAGCAGCCATAAAAGGTACTTCTTATATTTACCGAGAGTGAGCCTGTATGATATAATAAATAAAACCACATATTCTTCGGGGAGCTTGTGTAGCAGGCTGAGAGGAAGTAATCGAACTTTGACCCATATACCTGATTTGGATAATGCCAACGTAGGAATGTGAATTGTGTTGCTATGATGTATAGCTAGAGCAGGGATATGCCGGCAGGTGTATCCTTTTTTTTATTGTTCGTAGGTTTCAGCGGCAAGGTTTAGTTCTTGCCGAATGGAGCACTCGGTGGAGGAGGAGCGTCCTGCACCGGATGGCAAACGACAGCTACATAGCGAGGGAGCCCGTGTTTCGGGATGAGAGGAGGCTTTGGAGCCTCGACCGGTCTGATGGCTATGCCAGAGGGGGACTGCTATGTAGTTTTGTTTTATATACCTTGCTGTAATTTAATCCCTGTCCGGCATAGCCTGTTGACAGGGATTAAGCATGTACATGCTTGCCATAGATGATTACAGATGAGGTGTTTTTGATGAATCGAAATGAGGGACTCTTAAAGATGGTGATGTTATCCATGCTGGTGGCCATTGGCGTGGTAATTTCCCCTATCCTGCGGATTGAAGGGATGTGCCCGATGGCCCATGTGATCAATATCGTATGTTCTGTTTTATTGGGACCCTGGTATTCTTTGCTGTGCGCTACACTGATTGGTATCATCCGGATGATGCTGATGGGCATCCCGCCATTGGCGTTGACCGGCGCGGTATTTGGCGCCCTGCTGTCAGGTCTGTTGTACCGGTATTTTAAGGGACGGCTGATCTGGGCTGTTATTGGCGAGGTGCTTGGCACAGGCGTAATCGGTGCCCTTGTTTCCTATCCGGTGATGACCTTTCTGTGGGGCAAGGCAGGGCTGACCTGGACCTTTTATCTGCCGCTCTTTACCGCAGCTACGCTGATCGGCGGCTCGATTGCCTATGTATTTTTGACAGCTTTGAAAAAAACGGGTATGCTGGCAGTATGTCAGAACCGGTTAGGAGCGGTGGTCTATGACAAAGGCTGATGTCTCGCTTGCCGGACTGCTGGCTGTCCGGCGGGAGGTGCAGGAACGCAGGCCGCTCATTCACTGCATTACCAATCCCATCTCGATCAATGACTGCGCCAATGCTGTCCTGGCCGTCGGGGCCAAGCCGATCATGGCGGAGCATCCGGCCGAAGTGGCCGGCATTACGGCGACGGCAGCTGCCTTGGCGGTCAATTTAGGCAATATAACCGACAGCCGCATGGCGGCTATGCGTGTATCCGGCAAAGTGGCCGGCGAACGGAAGCTGCCTTCGGTGCTTGATCTGGTCGGCGTGGGCTGCAGCCGCCTGCGTCTTGACTTTGCCAGGGAGTTTATTGCCGAATGCCGCCCTGACGTGATCAAAGGCAACATGTCGGAAATCAAGACGCTTAGCAAAGGAGAAAGTCATGCCCAGGGAATTGATGCTGGCGAACAGGACAGCCTGGCCGGGGATAATATGGCCGATACCTTGCGCTGGCTGCGGGAGCTCTCACTGGCCACTGGCGCAGTTATCACCGTAACCGGCCGGGTGGATGTGATTACCGATGGCCGGACCGTTTTCCTGCTGGAAAATGGCTGTGACATGCTGGCGAGGATCACGGGAACCGGCTGTATGCTCAATGTGCTGGTGGCCAGCTTTATTTCAACCGGTCGTATTTTGGCCGGCGCGGTGTTGGCGACGGCGTTTTTAGGCATCTGCGGTGAACTTTCCCTGCCGGTGAAAGGCACCGGCATGTTCCGGGCCAATTTGCTGGATACTATATACAGTCTGACTGACGAGGAATTTAGCAAAGCCATTAGGTGGACGGTCTGCTAACCGGTAGGGATATCGCGCCGTCATCATCATTATTGTCTAAAGGAGCTTGGGTCATGCGACATGTAACGGCCGCTGTTTTATTAAAGGACGGTAAGTGCCTAATCGCTAAACGGCGAACAGGTGACGCGCTGGAGAATCTATGGGAGTTTCCCGGTGGCAAGATTGAAGACGGGGAGACACCGCAGGAATGTCTGCAACGGGAAATCCGGGAGGAGCTTCAAATCGAAGTCACGGTGGGAGATTTTTTGACCGAAAGCATCTACGACTACGGTCGGGGCGTCATCCGGTTAATGGCCTATATCGTCACCTGGCAAAACGGCAATTTGCGACTGACCGTTCATGACGGACTTGCCTGGGTTGATAGGAACACAATTACCGGCTATCCATTTGCTCCGGCCGATATTCCGATAGCGGCGAAGGTGAGAGACCTATTGTCCGCTGGGGAGAGTTGACGGATATTGCGCGATTGCATAGTATAGTGGAAAGAAAGGGAGTAGGTGAATTGGATTATTTATGGCTGGTATTCTCCTTGCTATCGGCTGTAACGGCGGCGCTGGTGGCTATTTTTGGCAAGATTGGCCTGCAGACGGTGGACGCCAACTCGGCTACAGCCGTCCGGTCGATCGTAATGGCTATTTTTTTAATGGGAGTGGTGGTACTGCAGGGTAGTGTTAAGCAAATACCGGTCATTTTAGCCGATAAAAGGACGTTTTTATTTATTGTGCTTAGCGGTATAGCCGGGGCCCTGTCCTGGTTGTTTTATTTCCTGGCCCTTAAGTACGGCAAGGTATCACAGGTAGCGCCTATTGACAAGCTGAGTGTTGTGATGGCCACGATTCTGGCTGTCGTGCTGCTGGGTGAAAACATCAGCCTGTTAAATGGTATCGGCGTTGCACTTATCGCCGCCGGGGCCATTGTGGTGGCTCTATCCTAGGGAGCCGCTGATTTAATGAGCCTGCCAGCCTGGCGAAAGTATAGTCTGCAGCTTGTCAGGCAAAAATCAGCAACCTGTCATACTCCTGACATGGTTCCTTGTTAAGTAAGCTATTATAATGGACGTATAGAAGAAAAACAGGGGTGAAGTTATGAAAAAGAGTACAATCATGACAGGGCTGATTCTTTTGTTAAGTATGCTTGTGGGGATTGTGGCAGTGGTATCTGTATCGGCACGGCAGCAGGAGCCTAAGGTGATTCCTTTGGATGTAACTGCCGTCAAGGTGGACGAATTTTTCCCCCGCCAGGAAGGAACATTCATTTTAAAAGATATGCAAACCGGCAAAATGTTTGTCTACAATCCGGCCAGAGCGAATGTCCGGCAGTCGCCTTGCTCTACCTTTAAGATCATGAACTCGCTGATTGGGTTGCAGACCAAAGCAGTGCAGGACGAGTACGATGTGAAGCGCTGGGATGGCACCGACCGTGGGTTGGCGGTGTGGAACCGGGATCATACGCTGGGGTCGGCCATGCGCTATTCCGTAGTCTGGTATTATCAGGCTATGGCCCGTGATATTGGCGCCGAGCGGATGCAATACTGGCTGGACCAATGCTCTTACGGCAACCGGGACATCAGCGGCGGCATTGACCAGTTCTGGCTAAACAGCTCGCTGACCATTTCACCGTTGGAACAGGTTGAGTTTCTGGAGAAATTGTATGCCGGAACCCTGCCTTTCGATAAAGACGTGATGAAAACGGTTAAACGGATGATGCTTTTGGAAGAGGGGGATACATATGCGCTGTACGGAAAAACCGGAAGCTCCAAAGACAATCTGGGCTGGTTTGTTGGGTTCGTCAATGTAAAGGGAAGGACCTATCTCTATGCTACGCAGCTTGACAGTCCGCAAGGAAATAAAACCGGCGGCGCTTTTGCCAAGAAGGTAACCCTGAATATTTTAAAAAAGTACAGCTTGATTGATAAATGAATCGGAACTTATAATAAATAGAGGAGCCGGGCCGCTGTGTGAGAATGGCGGGAAGGCCCCTCTAAAATACTCTGTAGGAGATTTCCGATGCAAAAACAGGTGTGGCTTGTTATCGAAAGGGGAGAACCGTTTGAAATAGGAACCCGCTTAAAACTGGAACCAGGCGAACTTTGTCTGGGCCGTTCCAGCGAGAAGCAGCAGGTCGATATCAGTTTTTCCAATTTCCTTATATCCCGCTGTCATTGTTGCATTTACCATCATAAGGATGGTCTGGAAGTTTGTGATACCGGCAGCAAGCACGGGACTTTTCTTAATGAGAAGCGCTTGCTCAGTCATAAGAAATATCCCATTCTTAGCGGTGATCGAATTTCTTTGTCGATGGGAGTGGCCGTGTTTCGGATTGTTCAGTCGGCGTTGGATGAAGTAACCATCGACTTGACACAGCCGGTGACAGTAAGTTCTGATGGAGCCGGTGTTATATTGGATGACAGGAAACGGGAATGCCGGATTGAAGGACAGCCCATGCCGCTGACTGAAAAAGAGTGGCTCTTTCTAAAACTGCTCCACGACCATGCTAATACGGCAGTAGCTTACGAACGGATTAAGCAGGCCGTATGGGGGGAACGGTTTAATCCGGAGCAGGAGATCGTCGATGTCGGAGCCGATGAAATGAATAGCCTGGTATACCGACTGCGCCGGAAGCTGGGAGCGAGGGCCGGGCTGTTAAAGTCGGTCCGGGCTTATGGTTATATGCTGGAAATAGCCGTCAAGTAAACTATTTGACAATTCACCGGTGAAGACGTATAATAGCGATGAATATTTGAATCTGGTTTTACCAAAGGCTGTGAACAGGAAGAGTATTCCGGTTGGGAACCGCACAGAGAGCAGGAGTAGCTGAGAACCTGCGGGGGATTGCCGGCAGAAAATCACCTGAGAGCCGATGGCTGAACTAGTGTAGTGACTCACTGCTACACTTACAGTAGGTCCATTCGTATTCCTGCGTTAAAGGATAAGGTATGCAGTACCTGAATGTGAAGGTGGTATAGCGAAGTTGAACACTTCGTCCTGACAGGGGGCGAAGTGTTTTTTATTTTTAACAACGATCCGCCGGGTGGCAGCATTGTCTTAAGAGAAAGGGGCAGAATATGTACAAGAAAGTAAGTCCGAAGAATGATTTTGTGGAAATGGAAAAATCCATCCTGAATTTATGGGAAGAAAAAAAGGTCATTGCCAAGAACTTTGACATGAATGAAGGTAAGGAGTATTTTACCTTTTACGACGGTCCGCCGACAGCTAACGGCACACCGCACATCGGTCATGTGGTAACCCGGGTTATCAAGGACCTGATTCCCCGCTATAAGGTTATGAAAGGCTATAAGGTGCTCCGCAAGGCCGGCTGGGATACCCACGGTTTGCCGGTGGAGCTGGAAGTGGAAAAGAAACTGGGCATTTCCGGCAAGCCGGAAATTGAAAAATATGGTGTGGAAGCTTTCATTAAGCAGTGTAAGGAAAGCGTGTTTACCTATGCCACGCAGTGGAAGGAAATGTCCGAACGGGTAGCTTACTGGATTGACATGGAGAATCCTTATGTAACCTATCATAACGACTATATCGAATCGGTCTGGTGGTCGTTAAAGCAGCTTTGGGATAAAGACCTGCTCTATAAAGGGCATAAAATTGTTCCCTACTGCCCGCGTTGCGGTACCGCCCTGTCCTCTCACGAAGTGGCCCAGGGTTACAAGGATGTAAAGGATAGCTCGGCCTATGTTAAATTCCGGCTGAAAGGTGAAAATGCCGCCATTCTCGTCTGGACGACGACGCCGTGGACGCTGCCCAGCAACGTGGCCCTGGCGGTCAATCAAAAATACGATTATGTGGAAGTCATCAACCAGGAGGAACACCTCATTCTGGCCAAGGAACTGCTGAACTGCCTGGAAGGCGAATATGAAGTGGTGCGGGAGTTCAAAGGCGAAGAACTGCTGGGCAAGGAATACGAGCCCATGTTCAGTTTTGCCAAGCCGGAGAAGAAAGCCTACTATGTGGTGCACGGCGATTTTGTCACCCTCGGCGACGGCACCGGTATCGTGCATATTGCGCCGGCCTACGGGGAAGACGATAACAAGATCGGTCAGAAATATGACCTGCCTCTGGTGAATCTGGTGGACGCCCAGGGTAACTTTACCGAGGAAGTGACGCCTTGGCAGGGCCTGTTCGTCAAAAAGGCCGACGAGAAGATTCAGGCGTTCCTTAAAGAAACCAACACGCTGTATAAAGCGGAAAAATATCTTCACTCCTATCCGTTCTGCTGGCGCTGCGATACGCCCCTGCTCTACTATCCGCGGGTATCCTGGTTTGTCAGAATGTCGTCGCTGCGGGATAATCTGCTGGCCAACAACGATACCATCAATTGGTATCCGGACAATGTAAAAAAAGGCCGGTTCGGGAACTTCCTGGAAAACGTCATCGACTGGGGTCTCAGCCGCGAACGCTACTGGGGCACTCCGCTGCCTATCTGGGAGTGCGACTGCGGCCACCGGGAATGCATCGGCAGTGTGGCCGAACTGAAAGAAAAGGGCCAGACGGTAGCGGACGATATTGATCTGCATAAGCCGTACATTGATCAGGTACACCTTGACTGCCCGCAGTGCGGCAAAGCTATGCAGCGCGTCAGCGAGGTCATCGACTGCTGGTATGATTCCGGTTCGATGCCGTTTGCCCAGTATCACTATCCGTTTGAAAATAAAGAGCTGTTTGAACAGAACTTCCCGGCTCAGTTCATCTCTGAGGCGGTGGATCAGACCCGCGGCTGGTTCTATACGCTGCTGGCCATTTCGACTGCCGTATTTGACAAAAGCTCTTTTGAAAATTGCGTCGTTTTAGGCCACGTGCTGGATAAGCATGGTCTTAAGATGTCGAAGCATAAAGGCAATGTGTTGAGTCCGTTCACTGTGCTGGACCATCAGGGGGCTGATGCCTTGCGCTGGTACTTCTACACGGCCAGCGCTCCCTGGCTGCCCTCCCGTTTCTACGAGGACGCCGTCATCGAAGCGCAGCGCAAGTTCCTGAATACCCTGTGGAACGTCTACTCCTTCTATGTGCTGTATGCTGAGATCGACCAATTCGATCCGGCTAAGTACCAGGGACGGCAAAGCAGCCATGTCATGGACCGCTGGATTATTTCCAAACTCAATACCCTGATCCAACGGGTGGATGAGTATCTGGATACTTATAAAATCACTGGCGCTGCCGAACTGATCGAGGAGTTTACCGATGAGCTTTCCAATTGGTATGTCCGCCGCAACCGGACCCGTTACTGGTCAATGGATATGACGGAGGACAAGATTGACGCCTACCTCACCTTGCATACCGTGCTGAAAGATTTGGTGGTCGTTGCGGCTCCGTTCGTGCCGTTTATTACCGAGGAAATCTATCAGAATCTGGTGGCACCTGTTCTGCCCGGAGCACCGGAGAGTGTGCACCTCTGCCTGTGGCCCGCATACCGGGAGGAACTGGTGGACGTCAAACTGGAAAAGGAAATGGAACTGGCCTACAAGATTTGCGGCCTTGGTCGCAGCGCCAGAAATCTGGCCAACATTAAAAATCGCCAGCCGCTGCCCAAGATGCTGGTCAGCACCGGCGAGCTTCCTGAATACTATGTGGATATCATCAAGGATGAGCTGAATATTAAGGAAGTTATGGTCAATGCTAATATGTCTGATTATGTAAGCTATACCATTAAGCCCAATTCACCCGTGCTGGGCAAGCTGTACGGCAAACTGCTGCCGGGAATCCGAAAGGCGATTACTGATGCGAATCAGATGGAACTGGCGCTTAAAGTGTCAGCCGGACAAAGCATTAACATTGAGGTGGAGGGAACCTCCATTGAGCTGAACAGTGAAAACCTGCTGGTTACCATGAACGGTTTGGAAGGCTTCGCTTTCGCCGGCGAGGGCGAGCTGGGCGTCGTGCTGGATACCCATATCAGTGAAGAACTGAAGACTGAAGGCTATGCCCGGGAGATAATCAGCAAGCTGCAAAACATGCGGAAAGACAGCCTGTTTGAAGTGGTGGATAAGATAAACATTTATATGACCGGCAATGAGCTGTTGAAAGCCGTGGTCGAACAATATAAAGACTATATTATGAGCGAAACGCTGGCGGAAGACATCATTTTTGATGCCGACCGGGAGTACACGGAAGTGAATATTAACGGCGAAAAATTAAAGCTGGCTGTGGAGCGGCAATAGTACGCTGCTGACCTGTACAGGGCCGGGGATATATCCCCGGCCCTGTTTCTTTTTACTGGTTAGAAGCTGATATTGGTTCATGCACCAATGTCTATTGACAAAAAGCTGAAAAAAATGTTAACTGGAAGTAATTAGTCTATATTGCGGCCCCTGTCAAGCTTAAAACGGAAGAATTATTTCCAAAATATTGATTGACGCAGGCCCGGTTAGGAGGAATCCATTTTGAATTTTATTGTGGCTCCAGAGGTTTTTGCATTATTGCCGGAGGCTTGTTTTGGCGTGGTGGTGGTCAAAGGGGTGGACAATACCAGAGCCAGACAGGAAATAGAGGATTTGCTGACGGCAAGTGTTCGACTGGTTAGTGAAAAGTTTCAGACGACCAAGGTGAAAGAAGCGCCGGAAATTCTGCCTTACCGGGAGGCCTTTCAGACCTTGGGCATAAATCCCAATAAATATATGAGTTCTATTGAAGCCATGAGCTCGCGGATTGCCAAGCAGAAGGATTTTCCGCGCATCAGTCCTCTGGTCGATTTGGTTAATGCCATATCTTTAAAGCATCTGGTACCGATGGGGGCCCACGATCTGGCCGCGGCGGACGGTGATATTCAGGTCCGGCTGTCCCGGCAGGGCGACAGCTTTATTCCTTTTGGCTCGGATACGGCGGAAGGCCTGGCAGATGGCGAGCTGATTTACTCAGCCGGCAGCATGGTAAAAACCAGACGCTGGATTTGGCGGCAAAGCGAGCAGGGCTGTGTGACTGCTGGGTCCAGGGATATTTTTTTCCCGATCGACGGATTTTACGGACAGAACGAACAACGGGTGACGGCGGCCAGGGATGAGCTGGCTGTATGCCTGGAACGGTTATTTGCCGTACCGGTGACGGTCGGCATGGTTGACAGAACCAATTCATCGTTGGTTATATCATAGCCGGGCAGCAAATTCAAAGAAACCGGTGTTTTTGAAGTGGCAGGAAATTTCCCGGAATAAGATGGGGAAAGCTAAATTTCAGATAAAGAGATAAGGAGCGATGGTATGATAACCTTTAAGGAGCTATATAGCAGAATCAAGCAAGAGGTAGCGGCCCGGGAGGACATTAACTGGGAAAGCCTAAGCAGTGATGAATTTGATAAAAGCCAGCTTAGCTGCCTGTTTAGTCCGGAACAGCATCCGGTTCATCAGTCTATTCAGGAATGTCTTGAAAAAGCCGAAGCGGGCAGCCTGACAATTTCCCGGGATGTGCTGGCATCATTGAAATCGCTGGCAGCGAAGCAGACCTTTGCCTATGTGCTGATAGCCCCTTCTTTTTTGGGCCAGTTTCATGAACAGGTGACGCCGGGCATGCTGCGTAACGCCTTCCGGCACATGGGCCTTGACGGTATGGTGGAAGTGGCCGTGTTTGCCGATATCCTGACCATTAAAGAAGCGCTGGAGTTTGACAGGAATATTCTCAGCGAAAAGGACTTCCAGTTGACCAGCTGCTGCTGTCCCATGTGGATTGCTATGATCCGGAAGGTTTACAGCGAGTTAATGCCTCATGTTCCGGCCACGGTGTCACCGATGATTGCGGCCGGCCGGACGGTTAAAATTCTGCATCCAGGATCGGTGACCATTTTTGTCGGTCCCTGCGTTGCTAAAAAGAGTGAAGCCCGGGAAACAAATCTGGCAGGCGCTATTGATCATGTGCTGACCTATCAGGAAACCAAGGAATTGTTTGACTTGCTGCAAATTGATCTAACCTCCTATGTGGACAGTGAGAAGGAAAATTCCTCCCGGGGCGGTCGTATTTATGCGCGGGCCGGCGGGGTTAGTGAGGCGGTGCAGCGAACCGTGGAACGGCTGAATCCTAATCGGACGATTACCATCAAGACCAGAATGGCCGATGGCGTGCCAAACTGCCGGATCATGATGAATGAACTTCTGGAAGGGCAGGTCAATGCCAATTTCTTCGAAGGTATGGGCTGCAGCGGCGGTTGTGTCGGTGGGCCGAAAGTGCTTGTCGACAAGGAATTTGCCAAAAACAGAGTGGATGCCTACGGAGCAAAAGCCGTGTATAAAACACCGATTGAGAATCCCTATGTGATTGAGCTGCTTCATCGCTTAGGTTTTGAAACGCCGGACAGTCTGTTGGCGGATAACGAATTTTTCACCCGCAGGTTTTAAATGGTGGCGAGAATTTATGACGTTAGGCCAAACGGTCAGAATTCTTCCTTTTCCCGGCAAATAGTCCTGGGTTAAAATCGTAGGCAGCCGTAGCTTTTCCTGTTATAATCAAGAGGGACTTAGTGATTTATCAACTTTCAATTACAATTTTTTACGTATCTTTTTTCGCAATTTTAATTTTACAAAGTTGACGGACTGCTAATTATTTTGATGAAAACAGGAGGGACCTATGAGCCATCTGAAAATGGAAAAGCAAAAGCGGATTGCGCTGATCGCCCATGACAATCGCAAAGGGGAACTGATTGCCTGGGCCTCGACAAACAAAGAGAAGCTGAGCCGTCATTTCCTCTGTGGTACAGGCACTACGGCATCGATGATTTCGGCCGAAACAGGCCTGCCGGTCCGGGGCTACCAAAGCGGTCCGTTGGGAGGCGATCAACAGATCGGTGCCTGTATTGTCAATAATGAGGTTAATCTGATGGTCTTCTTCTGGGACCCGCTGGCGGCGCAGCCCCACGACCCTGATGTCAAGGCGCTGCTAAGATTGGCCGTCCTGTATGATGTGCCTGTGGCGATGAGCCAGTCGGCGGCCGACTTTTTCCTAAGATCAACCTGTATGGAAGAAGAATACGAGCGTAATGTGATTGACTTTGTTCAGGCCAGAAAAAAAGGATTTTAAAAATGGGAGCTAAAAAACATGGACTAATGGGGTCCGTGTTTTTTTGTTGCCGGCAGTTAGGGCTTGTTTGCAGGGGGCCGCTATTTCGTAAAACTTCGCGTGCCCTATAGGGGATAATTCGTCTGGCGAAAAAATCACTCGCCATGAGTCATTCCGTTAATTTACAAACAAGCCCTAATAAATTCCGCACGATCAAGGGAAGAATACAGGGGGGATTGGTCACCGGTCTTTGGCGTAACTGGCCGGCCATCAATAAATTACAATTTCTTCTTGAATCTTTTCTGTCAGCCATTGTTGCCGTCAGCATACCTATGTTCACCAGGTGCGTCTCCTTCGTCTTAAATCCTCGTAAATTTAATTTGCCTGTCCCAAGTTGACGGATCGCTGGTTTTTTGGGGAAGAAAGGGATAGTACTGATGAACAATAAAAAGTAATATATTTACATTAGTGGGATTGATTGATTTTTAGGTACTTAATAAAGGATTTTTTAAGCCGATATAGAAATTTATACAAATGATCTGAGCAGACTGTCCGGCCTATCATCGCCCCAATCAAAACCGCTGATTGCATCAGCGGTTTCCTAAAGGAAAGGAGGGATAAACGCGTTATTTTTGACAATTGAATAAGGTATTGCAAAACTTAGTAGATGAGGAGCAAAAAATGAAACCAATAGACTTTATGAGCGATAAACTAAGCGTTCCCGAGCTAACAATGCGGGGAATGCTCTTAGGGATGCTGATTACGGTTATTTTTACGGCATCCAATGTATATCTGGGCTTAAAAGTGGGATTGACTTTTTCGTCGTCAATTCCGGCTGCCGTTATTTCGATGGCGATTCTAAAAATGTTTAAAGATTCCAACGTTCTGGAAAACAACATGGTGCAGACACAGGCATCCGCAGCAGGCACTCTTTCTGCAGTTATCTTCATTATTCCTGGCTTGCTCATGTTGGGGTACTGGCAGGGTTTTGCCTTCTGGCAGACACTGATGATTTGCGCCTGCGGCGGCAGCCTGGGCGTACTGTTTACCATTCCACTGCGCCGGGCGATGATTGTTAACAGTGATCTTCCTTATCCGGAAGGCCTGGCAGCGGCCGAAATTCTAAAAGTAGGCAGCGGCAGCACGGATGGCAGTAAGAACAGCGGTGTAAAAGATATCATGAGCGGCGGGTTTGTTGCGGCTTTGGTCAGCTTGTGCGCCGACGGTTTTCAGGTCATTTCTTCCGGCGTGCATTACTGGTTTACTTTTGGCGGCATGGTCTCCCAAGTACCCTTAGGGTTTTCTTCGGCTTTGCTGGGGGCCGGATATTTGATCGGAATTGCCAGCGGTATATCCATTTTGGTAGGAACTCTTTTATCCTGGGGTGTTTTCGTTCCGTATCTGACGGCAGGTCTTTCGCCGGCAGAGGGACAGAGCCTGGGAGCTTTCGCTACAGGCATATGGGCGCAAAAAGTCCGGCTGATTGGTGCCGGTACGATCGGTATTGCGGCTGTCTGGACTTTGCTGACGCTGGTTAAACCCATTTTGGAGGGAATGCGCATTTCAGTTCAGGCTATGAGCCGTTCCGGACAAGGGAAAGGCCTTCATAGAATGGACACTGACCTGTCGCCGAAAACGACGGCACTCGTTTTAGGTGTGATTGTCCTTGGTTTGCTGGCAACCTTCTATTCCTTTATTGCCGATGCCAATCTGACGGCTGGTGTAACCTGGGTCTTTATTATTGTCGGCGTGCTTGTTGCCGTCTGCATGGGTTTTTTTGTAGCCGCTGCCTGCGGCTATATGGCCGGTTTGATCGGTACTTCGGCCAGCCCGATTTCGGGGATTGGCATTTTGGGGATTATCATTTCCTCGCTGGTAGTACTCGGTATCGGTTCTGCCGTCAGCCTGTTTGATACAGAGGCGGGAAGCAAGTTTGCTATTGCTCTGGCTATTTTTATGACTAGTGTTATTGTCAGCATTGCGGCCATTTCCAATGACAATCTGCAGGACTTGAAAACCGGCCAATTGGTCGGAGCCACTCCCTGGAAACAGCAGGTGGCCCTGCTCTTAGGTTGTGTTGTCGGCGCCTTTGCCATTGCGCCGGTATTGAACTTGCTCTATGAAGCGTATGGCTTTGTGGGAGCTATGCCGCGTCCCGGCATGGATGAAGCTCAAGTCTTATCGGCACCGCAAGCGACCTTGATGACAACGATTGCCAAGGGGATTTTCAGCCATAATCTGGATTGGAATTATATTCTGTTTGGCGTTGGTGTCGGTTTGGTCATTATCGTTATTGACATCGTGTTGAAAAAGAATTCGTCGGCTAAATACTGCCTGCCGCCGCTGGCTGTGGGCATGGGGATTTATTTGCCGCCTACCTTGGAAATACCATTGGTATTTGGTGCCGTAATCAGCTATTTAGTCTGCCGTTATTTACGCAAACGGGCGGAAGAACGGAGCCCGGGACATGTGGAAGACGATGTTGAAACCTGCAACCGCCACGGCGTGCTGTTTGCGTCAGGGCTGATTGTCGGCGAAAGCCTAATGGGCGTTATTATCGCCATCATCATCGTATTCTCCGTGACTAGCGGCGGCAGTGATGCACCGCTCAAACTGGTGGGCAAGGATTTTGGCGCTACGGCTGACTGGCTTGGTCTGGTTGTGTTTGCCGCAGTAATTGTCACCTTTGTTTCCCGGGTGCTCAGCGTAGACTACAAAGCCAAAGCGAAACAATAATTTCGCGATCGGCGGCAGGATGATAGATCAGGATGGACAGTTATAATTAGACCTGCGGCGCCCAGAGTTACTCTGGGTGCCGCTTTTATATGTGCGGTAGAGCGATTGGACGTATACGAAAAATGTAAGCCTTATGGTGAAGAAGCCTGGCAGAGCCTGGATTAGGTAGCCGGGAAACAATCTAATCCGGCCAATTGCTGTTTTCGGTATGTTAGGGCCTGTTTATAAAATGCCGAAACGCCCCCTGACGGTGCTTTTGGGGCCAGACTTCCTTGAAATTTTTTGAAATAGGGGCCGCTATTCCTGCAAAATTTCCCATGCCCTTTAGGGTTTAACTCGTCTGGCGCAAAAATCCATCGTCATGAGTCATTCCGTTACTTTACAAACAAGCCCTAAGCAGGAATTGGCTGTTGGCAGGCAGAAACATGATTAAAAAGACAATGATCAGGGCAGGGAGAGAGAACATATGAAATATGATGCGATATTATTTGATCTGGATGGCACCTTGACCGATTCGCAAGAAGGCATCTTGCGTTCGATTCAGTATGCCTTGGGGAAAAGCGGTATTGTCGAAAATGAGGTGGACAAGCTGGTCCCTTTTATCGGGCCGCCGCTGGCTGAGTCTTTTCGGGAAGTGTACAGCATGGACCCGGAACAGGTGGAACAGACGGTTGCTTACTACCAGGAATATTTTGCGGTCAAGGGAATGTACGAGAATACCGTGTATCCGGGTATTGAAGAGTTGTTGGCGGAGCTGGCGGACAGAGGGAAATATCTGGCGGTAGCCACTTCGAAGCCAATCTTCTTTTCGGAAAAGATTATTGACCACTTTTCATTAACAAAATATTTTCAAGCCATTGTTGGCGCCCACTTGGAAGGCAAGCACAGCGGCAAGGAAGAAATTATCGGCACTATTTTGTCCGGTATTCCCCATATTCCGGCAAGCCGGGTGGTGATGGTGGGTGACCGCAAGTTTGACATTCACGGAGCGCAGGCCCATGGCATTGATGTCATTGCGGCAGGTTATGGCTACGGGGCCGATGAAGAACTGGCGGCGGCCGGACCGACGCATATTGCCGGATCGATCACGGAATTGCGGTCGCTGCTGCTGGGTTACTAAAGCCGGTGTACTAGTGCCTTGACCAAGTTAAATCTTAGTTTATACAGCCTCTCTTTTTCGCACTGCTGCGTTGTCGTCGGCTTACATATGGCCTGCGCGCCTCCTCCGCCTTGCATTGCAGAAAAATCTATACTGTATAATTCTAATTCATAACTTTGCCAAGACACCAGGAGCACAAGGTTATTGAATAAGCCGGTACAAAAGAGGAAAGACTTCTTCCGTTACATCGGTAACGAAAAAAGTCTTTTTTCTTATAGTGCATTAGTTATTTTACCGAAGGCTGGAAACGGAGCCGACCAACATGTTAGCAGGAGCGTGAGAGCGATGAGCGAGACAGTTAATCCGGTTGTTTGGGTTGAAATTCCCGTAGCCAATATGGAGCGGGCCAGACTTTTTTATGAAGCCGTATTCGGCTGGAGGTTGACGGTTATCGATATGGGACCCAGGCAGATGGCCATGCTGCCAAGCGAAATGGGCTTTCCTGGCTGCAGTGGGGCGCTGGTAAAAGAGCAGCATTTTGTACCCTCCTATGCCGGTTCGCTGGTGTATTTTTCGGTAAACGACATCCCTGGAATTCTTGCCGGAGTGGTGCTCCATGGAGGTAAAGAACTGATTCCTAAAACGAGTATTGGCGAATATGGCTTCTGTGCTTATTTTGAAGATAGCGAGGGGAACCGCATTGGCTTACATACTCTGTAATTCGCCCCGCGACCAGCATATGGCGGCCCCTGCCAGCCCAATCAGGACGGCTGCCAGATAGGTATTATGCAGGGATAGTACGAATCCGGTACTGCTGTTTAAGTAGGCATACCTGGCCATTTGTATGCTAAACATGGCCCCGCTGGTGGCAACGCCCATGACCTGTCCCACGTTGCGCATGAGGGCCAGCATACCGGAAGCCACGCCAATCTGATTTTTTGGAACACTTCCCATGATGGCGTTGTTATTGGGCGCTAAAAATAACCCGGTGCCGAAGCCGACCAGGGCTAAGCCTGTGACGGTAATTAGCGGATAGAAGGTATAGGTTTGGCTGAGCAGAAAAATACCTGTTGAGATCAGCAGCATGCCCAGGGTGGTTAAAAAGCGTGAGCCAACCCGGTCAGACAGTGTTCCGGCTATAGGGGAAGTCAGCAGCATGGTCAAAGGGAAAACACTCATTAAGTAACCGGCCGTATTGGTTGGCAATGCCAGAAAGTTCACCAGATAAAAGGGCATAAGAAAGGTTACGGTATACTGCGTCAAGTAATTAATCATGGCGGAAAAATTGCAAAAAAGGAAAAAACGATTTCGGAACACGGCAAAATTAAACATGGGGTATTTGCATCTGAGTTCAATGTAGGTAAAGAGCAGTGACGAAAGCAGGGCGCTCAAAAACAGGGTGATAATGATGGCCGAGCTCCAGCCCCAGGCTTGCCCATGGCTTAAAGCCAGCAAGAAGGTGGTAAGACTGATAAAAAGAGTGATGGCTCCTCCAAAATCAAATTTTTGCGGCTTTTTATCTTTAACGGGCAGTATCTTCCAGGACCAATAAGTTCCCAGGATGCCGATCGGAATGTTGATAATAAAGATGGATTGCCAGCCGTAAGCCTCTACCAGAAAGCCTCCCAAGGCCGGTCCGGTGGCAAGTCCCAAGGAGACAAACATGGCGTTGAGTCCGATGGCTTTGCCTCGCTCGGAAGGTTGAAAGGTGTCGGCGATAATTGCCTGAACCACGGCCAGTATGGCCCCGGCACCCAGGGCCTGCAAGGCCCGGGAGGCGATAAGCATCCAGATGTTGACGGAAAGACTGTTGCATAAGGAGGCGATGGTGAATACGGCAAAGCCGCTGATAAACACCGGACGGTGACCGTACATATCGCCCATCCGGCCATACATCAGCAGGAGGCTGCTAATCAGCAGCAGATACACGATGACAACCCATTCGACATTGTTAAGGGTTGTATGAAAATACGTGGTAATGTCCGGCATGGCGATATTGACAATACTGGCATCCAATGTTGACATAAATACGCCGAGGATGGTAGTCGAGTGGATTAACCATTTGCGGACACGGGGATTATCGGTTTGTAACAATTGACGGAACATAGGAAAGCCTTCTTTCTGCACGAATTCGCAGTGCAATATAGTATATTACCGGTTGCACCGATTGTTCTTTTAATCGTGCTCAGTTAGATTAACCATCCCTACGCCGATAACGCCGACGGCTGTTTGGATAACGGCGTCCAAATCGCGCTGGCAATTGGCCAGCACACCGGTTTGCTGGGAACGGACAATGCCTTCGGCGCTGGCGTGAAGAAAGAGCGCCAGTGCCCGGGGGTCATAGGCCTTAAGCTCTCCGGCGGTGATGCCTTCCTGAATGATTTGTTCCAAAATGAAAATGGATTCGGCCTGTTTTTCCTGTAGGGCTTGTTGTAAAGGCAGCGGTAAGTCAATGCCAGCCATAGGATTAGCCGCCAGGTGAAGGATTTCAAAATATTGCGGTTCGCTATGAAAAAAATTCCAATAGGCGTAAAACACGCTCCGCAGGCGAAGCCCTGCGGAGCTGTTTTGTGCGGCGGCCAGGCGAAATCCTGCCAGTTGATGCTCATAGGCCTGGCAGCATATGTGAAAGAATATCTCCGCTTTGTTTTGAAAATGAAAATACAAAGGGCCTGTAGAAATATTTGCCGCGAGGGCAATGTTTCGCATCGAAGTCTTGTGATAGCCCAGGGTTAAAAACAGTTCGCGTGCTTTTAATAAAATCAGTTGCTGTGTAGTTGCCGAATCGGTGTTGTTCATTGATTTTGCTCTTTTCTATTGAAAAATTTTTTGGAAGGGTTTTATCATATGTTCTTTTATCTGTTCGCTATACAGTTGACGCCGGATAAAAGGGAGTTTGGCTGCTACTGACAATAGGGCAGCGAATAGCCGGGAAGCATACTGCCGGCGAGGGAAATCGTAACGGCCGTTTTGTTTGTAATATTGGTGATCGGCAATGAAAGGAAATCTAAGTTCTCCCCAAATGGCATCACGGAAGATTTTATGGCCGCCGACGCTTAAGAAGGTTGGCGGTTGCAGATAGTTTTGCAGGGAATGCTCAACTCCGGCTTTAGCTAGCTGATAAAGCAGCGTGTCAATGCTTGCTGCTGAGTCGGACTCATCGGTAACGATACCGTTTAGATTAGCTTCCTGGAGTTCTGCATAGGCTTCCAGGATCTGGCGCAGATTGGCAAGCTGAGCTAAAGGGCCGCTGACGATAAAGCCAAGCTGCTTTCCTTTTAAGGCTGGAACATGATTATTAAAGAAGCTGCGGTCAAAAAAGGTTTTCCAGCGGGAAGACAGATAGCGGTCGTGAATGGCACCGGCCATAATGATAATATCGGCAGGTTTAACTTTCGTGTTGAAAAAGGTGATGAAATCATCCTTATTACCGTAGACACAGGTATTGTCGTAGGCACACCGGATACAACCCAGGCAGCCGCCTGTAATAGAAAGATCCCGTAAATTGATGACGTCAGGTTTTTGACTATAGGAAGTGGTATAAGCCGTCAGCATATTGGTCAGGTTGGTTTCGCTGGGCAGCGCATCATGGAGAAGGAGAATTTTTCTGCCTTGCGGGTCAAGCGGCGGCTGACTTAACACAGGTGCATAGACATGGGTTACCGGGTCAAGCGGCAGATAAGCCTGGGCCGTTGCCTGAGCGTTGTCAATAGCGGCAAAAAAATTGCGGGCAAAGAGAGTGAGCCGCTGCTGACCGGCTGTTTGCAGCAAGTCCTGCATGGCGGCAGAGTAGCCGCCGCAATATTTCATTGCTAAATCATCGGCAATGGCATGCATATAGTTATGGGCTGTGTGATCAAAAAAA
This sequence comes from Propionispora hippei DSM 15287, assembly GCF_900141835.1. NCBI lineage: Bacteria > Bacillati > Bacillota > Negativicutes > Selenomonadales > Sporomusaceae > Propionispora > Propionispora hippei. Next base: position 60,250 of record NZ_FQZD01000016.1, read on the forward strand.
TGAATGGACGTAGTCAAAACGGCGGTGTATTTACCTTGGAAGTATTCTTCCGCCTGTCTTTCACGGATTAGCTCAATAAAGCGCTTGTATTGGGCCGGAACAAGGTAGTAGTACAAGGGAAAAGACCACAGGATGCCGTCGGCTTCCGCCACATTCCGGAGAATGTCTTTAAAACGGGCTTCATCCTGCTCGATTAAACGGCTTTGCTGAGCAATTTGCCATACTGTGAAGGTATGCTCCGGAAATTGCTGCTGTAAGAAGCGGATATATTGCATAGTTACACTTATTTCACCCTTGGGACTGCCGTGCAAGACGGTAATTTTCATGGGAGAGCCTCCCTGTATAACAGTGTTATATTACGTGCTTTAAATATAACACTGTTATACTGACGCGTCAAGCGATCAAAATAAGTCGTATAGCCACAGGAAATAAGCGGGGATGCGGTTATTCCGACAGGGCGTTAAGAATATAAAGTCTCAAACTTTTTTAGGAATTTAATTTTCTTATAGGAAATGTTACAATAAATAAAATGGATTAATCTGTTACATAGAGGCAAGCTACATAAGAAAAGAGGCGTACAGATGGATAAACAGGAAACAAAGGCAGCTAAAAGGAACCTGCCTCCTTTCAGAGCCGACCAGGTGGGAAGTCTGTTAAGGCCGGCGGTGGTAAAAGAAGCCCGGCTGGCTTGCCAGGAGGGACGGCTTGCGCCGGAGAAATTGCGTTCCGTGGAAAATACCGAAATAAAGAAACTGGTGGAAAGGCAAAAAGAAGTTGGGTTACAGGCAGTGACCGACGGTGAATTGCGCCGTTCCTGGTGGCACCTTGATTTTTTATGGGGGCTTGACGGTGTCAAAAGAGTAGCGGCCGACCATGGTTCCATTGCCTTTCATGGCAAGGATACCAAGGCGGAAACCATTGAAATCGAGGGGGAAATTGATTTTACTCAGCATCCCTTCCTGGAAGATTTCAAATTTCTGAAAGAGGCTGCCGGTACTCATACGGCCAAGTTCACCATACCTTCGCCGTCCATGCTGCATTTGATTACCACGGTCCGCAAGGAAGGCTATCAGCCGATTGCACGGTATCAAGACAATGCGGTGCTGCTGCAGGATATCGCCCGTGCTTACCAAAAGGCCCTTGCCGCTTTTTATGCTGCCGGCTGCCGATACCTGCAACTGGATGATACCAGTTGGGGCGAACTTTGCTCACCGGAAAAGCGGGCTATGTACGAGCAGCGCGGCTTTGATTTGGAGCAGCTGGCCCGGGACTATGCCGCGATGATTAACCAGGCGATTGCAAACCGGCCGGATGACATGATTATTACCATGCATATTTGCCGCGGCAATTTCCGGTCTACCTGGTTTTCCTCCGGCGGTTATGAGCCGGTGGCGGAGATTTTATTCGGCCAGTGCCGGGTTGACGGCTTTTTTCTGGAGTATGACAGCGAACGGGCCGGCGACTTCCGGCCGTTGCGACACATAAAAGACCAGCAGGTGGTGCTGGGACTGATCACTTCCAAAAGCGGCGAGCTGGAGAACCGGGCGGCTGTGCTTCAACGGATAAAAGAAGCGGCGCAATATGTTCCGCTTGCGCAACTGGCTTTAAGCCCGCAATGCGGTTTTTCCTCAACCGAAGAGGGCAATATACTGACGGAAGCAGAGCAATGGGAGAAGCTGAGGCTGGTTGTCAGCATTGCCGGGGAAGTGTGGCAATAGGAAATTTACCGGATTATGATTACTACAGAAAAAGGAACTGCAGGCTTACTTGGCAGTTCCTTTTTTGTCGGGATAAATCAGGTTCGGTGCTCCTGCTGCCGGTTTTGGCCGTGCTTATTTTTGTCCGGTAAAAAAAATATATTATTCTCAGAAATTATTGTAATTTTACGAAAAGTGTATTACTATAAAGATATAACAAATGATGTAGGGTATAACTAATGTTAATGGAATGTGGGGCTGGATATGTACACTGTGGACCGGAGGTTATTAATTAAGATCTCCGAAATGTATTATCTGGAGAATAAAAACCAAAATGAAATTGCCGAGCAATTCGGTTTAAACCGGATTACGGTCGGGAAATACTTAAAAAAGGCTTTAGCGGAAGGGCTTGTTAAGATATCCATTGCCAACGACTCCTATGGGGTTTTAGAAAAGGCGCTGGAGAAAAAGTACGGGCTGAAGGAGGTATATATTGTATCCTTTGCTTCCGAACTGGGCTATGCCGGGCTGCAGTATATTCAAAGAATTTACAGCCAGGACGACGTTCTTGGTATTTCCTGGGGAAGAACGCTTGGCGCCGTGGCGCAGGCCGCTACGTTAGAGAGGTGCAATCCGGTACAGGCCGATATATTGCCCTTGGGCGGCAGCCTGGAGAATGTAAATGATGAACATCATGTCAATACGATCATTTATAAAATGGCAACAGCCTTTAAAGCGCGCAGCCATTACTTATATGCTCCTTTCTTCACCAGTTCGGCCGCAGCCAAAGCGGTGTTCATGCAGGACAGCAACTGCCGGAGAATTGCCGCCCTGTGGGAACGGCTCACCATTGCCGTGATTGGTATCGGCTCACCGGCCAGTTCCTCCAACTGGATCTGGTCCGGCTACTTTGGCAATGAATACATGGAGCTATTGCAGCAGGCAGGAGGGGTCGGCGATATTTGTTCCCGTTATTATGATCTGGTCGGGCGGAGAATTGATGAGGCTCTGGAAAACAGAACGATTGCAATTGACATCAATCTGCTCAAGCAAGTCAGGCATTCCATTGGCATTGCAGCTTCACCGGCCAAGGTGGAGGCGATTTTTGGGGCGATTCAGGGGCAATATATCAATGTATTGATTACCGATGAACAAACAGCGCAGTTGTTGCTACAATTTAAGCCGCAGCAATCGGAAGGTTGATTCGTACCGACCGGGACAAAAAACTCAGACGGGGGAGATTGGGTTGCAAAACAGTAAAAAAGCGCAGCCGACAGTGCTGCCCAGTGATAAGGTTTATAAACTGCTGGAATATACGGAAGTGCTGGTTGAAGGGAAGAAAGAAAATTTTTTAATACGCATAGAAAAGCAGGCGAAAAAGTCTGGTTCTTACCGGTCACCGGGTATAACAGAATAGCTGCGGCATCCTCAGGATGCGAAAAAAGGGCCAGGGGCTAATCAGGTTTGCTTCTTGATGGTTCTTTTTCTTTTTTTTCAAGGGGGAAAGAAGCATTCATATTTCAAATATAAGGAGAGCGATAGCTATGTTGGAAGCATTGAAAAAAGAAGTGGTTGCCATTGCCAGGCAGGCGGAAGCATCAGGGCTTTGCCGGCACAAATCGGGGAATTTCAGTATCCGTGATCAGGAGACCGGTTATGTGGTGGTGACACCCGCCGCGGTGGACCGGGCGGAATTAACCTATTATGACATCTGTGTGGTTGATTTGAATGCCTGTGTGCTGGAAGCGCCGGAGGGCCGCAAGCCGACCAGTGAGCTGCTGCTGCATTTGGAAGCTTATAAAAGACGGCCCGATATCGGGGCTGTAGTTCACACCCATTCCCGCTTTGCGACGGCTTTTGCCGTACTCAAAAAGGACATCCCGGCTATTGTGTACGAAGGTGCCGCGCTGGGCGGCGCAGAGGGGATCATCCGGGTTGCTTCCTACGGCCGGCCCGGCACGCCGGCGCTTGCCGCCAGCATCAGCGGGCTGATCCAGTCGGCCGATGCCGTATTGCTGGAAAGCCATGGCGTGCTGACAGTGGATAAAACCGCCAAGGACGCGCTGTTAAAGGCGCACTATGTGGAAGAAATCGCCGAAATTTATTACCGGGCTTTGCAGATCAATAACGGAAAAGAGCCGACCACCATTGCACCGGAAGAATTCAGGGAGTGGAAATATCCACCGGAAATCACCTTCCGTAAGCAATAACGGCCGTCATCCAATCCGGAAAGGGGATAAGGAGATAGCTTAATGAAAAGAAAAATTAAGACACCTTTTTTCTCGGTCAACCCCAAGGGATATCTGTTTGGAAAAGAGGCGGTCGAACTGGCTGTTGAGGCCGACCGGCTTGCCAGGCAGTATGACATTGATTTATTTTATACGGCCCAGACTGTGGATTTTCCGTCCATAAATGAGGCTGTAAACAAAATATTTCTGACAGCACAGCATATGGACCCGCTGCTGCCCGGACGGGGGATGGGATATATTTTTCCGGCGGCCTTGCAGCATTATAACGTGAAAGCTACTTTCCTCAATCATGCCGAGCATCCGGTGAGCTTGCGGGATTTGGTGAAAACAATGAAACTGGCCGATAGTCTGGACATGTATACCATAGTCTGTGCTGACTCTATTGAGGAAGCTCAGGCCATCGCTCAGCTAAAACCGGATATTCTCATTTGTGAGCCGACGGAGTTAATCGGCACCGGCCAGACCAGCAGTGTCGAGTATATGGAGACCAGCAAGACGGCGGTCAAACAGATCTCGCCGGAAACGCTGGTGTTACAGGCGGCAGGTATCAGCACAGGCGAAGATGTTTACCGGACGATTATCGCCGGGGCCGACGGTACGGGAGGTACCAGCGGAATTGTCTGTGCCCCGGATAAGGTAGCGGTACTTCGGGAGATGGTAGCGGCGCTTGTGGAAGCGAGAAACAAATTAGGCGTGTAAGGAGATGGCCCGATGACTGTGTATCATGATGAACTGATTTTGACCTCCAACGGCCGCCGGGTAACCTATCACCGGATTACCGATCAAGTGAAGGAAATGGTGCGTAAAAGCGGCGTGAAAAATGGCATTTGTGTGGTTGCCAGCCAGCATACCACCTGTTCCGTGATCTTTGAAGAATATATGCATGATGTGAATTTTAACGGTGATGAGCTGCTGCAGGTAGATTTGAATAATATCATGGATACTCTGGTACCCCGCTGTACGACGGAAGGCCAGTATCACCATCCAGGGCCTAAGCATACTGCCTTTGCGCTGGAACTTACTGATCCTGACTACCCGCCTGATCCCGGCACACTGCTAAATACCGATGCTCACATCCGTGCTTCGCTGTTTGGCGCCAGCGAGACTTTTATTATTCAGGACGGACAGCTTTTAATCGGTACGGTTGGCTATATCTACTTTGTCGACTGGGACCAAAACCGGGTGCGCGACAGACATTGCCGGATTGCCATTCTTGGTGAATAAGAGCTTACTTAACATAAAAGATCCCGCCCGGTTTGACCGGGCGGGATCTTTTCGCTGCAAGTTGAGGAATAAGATAAAATTTTATCACCGTATTGTCAGCGGTCTTGGACTAGAGGTGAGGTATCATCCGGTAAGTTAAGTGTCATGTCATACCAATGGGAACCGCCGTGTGTGGAAGCGGAAAGGCCAGTGCTGATATAGCCAAAAGCTTCATAGTAATGAACTAAATTTTCCTTGCAGGTTAGAATTACCTTTTTACGCCCGGTTCGCTTGGCTAACTGTATAAAAGACTGCATTAACCGAGTGGCAATACCCTGTTTCCGGTATGATGGCAGCACATCCAGGCCGAAGATACTGACATTCGAGCCATTTGGTATGTGGTGGCGTGTGTCGTGAAACATCTCGTCATAAATAACGGGACTGTTGGTGACACAGCCGTTAATAAACCCGATAATAGTTCCCCCGGTTTCCGCAACGAGAAAGTAGTCCGGGAAAACGGCAATTCTCTTTTCAAATGATTCACGTGAGGCTGCTTCAGCCCTGGGAAAACAGATAGCCTCTATATCCGCTACCATGCCTGCCTCTTCCGGGCGAACCATGCGAATAGTCACTTCTAGCATAGGATACATCCTCCTGCGTTCGTTATGTAACAAAGACATTATAGCATGATTTACTTTGTACTGCGAAAGTGCAGCAGAGTTGCAACCTAAGAAATTCTGAATTGTTCATTAGACAATACCTTTTGAATACTATGAAAAAGCGTAATCCGGTCGTTTACAGCTCAGTTGGTCAGTGGTGAACGGATCGTCATCCTGGCCGCAGGATTTTCCGGAGGCTTTTTTCGCTTTGATCATAGTCAGGCAGCATTCAGCAGGCAAAACAGAAAGCAAGAAAATAAAAATTAGCCCCTGCCGTCTATACAAACCGGCAGGGGCAATTATCTTGCATTAACCAGGTATCACCGAAGAAGTTTTTCCAATACCTTGTCGGTAAGCTTCTCGGTTATTTTTTTCTCAGCTTCCGCCCGGGATGTCGGCAGATTGCGCTGCTGCAGTTGTTCCATGACGTTTTGGCTGATTTGTTCGGGATAGAAGGTGCCAAAATCGGTTTTCATCGCCAGATTGCTGACTTCCGCTTCATTTGAGCCTTGTTTGACAAAATTGCCGGTCAGAGTCTGAAAGGATACCCCGTAGGCTTTGCCGCTGGTGATGGTAAAGCTGCCTTGCAGCAGGGCGGCAGCCGCATTACCGGTGGCTGTGCCGGTCAGTGACAAGGGGCCATGGACATCTTTGGTGGTAAGCTGGGAGGAATCCAGGCCGCTGCCGGAAATATTCAGCGAATATTGCTCACTGTCAGGGTAAATATTGCCGCTGGCGCTTACCGTACCTCCGGTGGTTGCGCCTGTGGCGGTAAGTAATTTTAACTGCTCCTGCGCATAGGAGAAGGTGCCGTTGATACCGCTGACGGTCATTGTGCCGAATTGCAGGCGGTCTAAACTAAAGCTGCCGGAAAGTACGGGGGCCAGCACGGAACCGGTCACTTTCCCCTGGACCGCTATATTTCCGCCGGTTTGGAGATTGGGCAACAGGGCTGTCGGGTCGCCGGCCGGCATCTGGATGGTAAAGTCCAGTGCTTGCTCGGCCGTTGATGTGGTGATTAACTGCCCGTTAACGGTTATCGGCTGTCCTTTATACAAGGCTTGGCCATTGGTGAACAAAAGAGACTGTTCCTGTTTGGTGAAATCGGCACTGCCCTGACTTAAGGCCAAAGCTCCCGTGGTATCTACCCCGGAAAAATGGCCGGCCAGGGTTTTAAGCAGTACGGTTCCGCCCGGTTGCCCGTTGCCGAGCTTGGCGGTTACTTCATCCAGCTTGCCGGCTGTGATTTTTATGGGGGAATCATCAGCAACCAGTCCCAGTTTGGTTAAGTCCAGGCCTTTGGCGGTAATGGTGATTTCCGATAGGGCGTCTGTTCCCCAGTGGCCTTCAGCCGTCAGTGCAGCCTGATCAAGCTGGCCGGTTATCGTAAGGCTGGTCTGGCTTGCTGACAGAAAATCGAACTGACCGGATAATTGGTTCACTGTTTTTTCAAACAGATCGGTTGTTAGATGAAGCTGACCGTTTTTTAACTTTATTTTCCCGCTGAATTTGGCGGAGTCATCTGAGGTTGGCTTTAACAGGTTATCCCAGTTGGAATGCTCCTGTTGATAAGTCAGCCAAATTTCCGGTTCTTCTACCGTAACGCCTGTGATAAGCTGGGGGCCTAGCTGACCTTTTAATAAGTCATGTAAGTTGTACCGAATATGTACCCGGTTAATTTTGGCGACCGGATTGCCTGCCGCATTCAACACTTCTATGTCATCGGCCTCCACATAGCCCAGAAAGGATAGAGAAATGTTGCCCACCGTGATTTTGCCGTTAATCGATTGATTGGCCTGGGCTAGCAACGACTGCTCCACGGCCTGTCGGATTTTTTCGGAGGCAAGCTGGAAAAGCAGGGTTCCGGTTAAGAAAATGAGAGCCAAGACAAGCAGGCCCACCTTTTTCTTGCTCCATTTGGTTCGGAGTGTCACGGGTGTCTGTTGTTCGTGCATAGATCGGTATCCTCCCCATTTTCTTAATTATATATTATACGCTACGGTGATGTACTGAACAAGAGTGACTCACTGGCAATAGCCGCCGGAATGCCAAATCGTGAGAATAGCAAAAAACGAAACTGACAAAAATAGCATGTTCTATTTTATATCCGGGCAGCAAGCTTCCCATGGCGGCGGGGTATCCCGGCTGTTTTGTCAGGAGTGGCGGCAAGGTTTTTTGTATATAGCTGGCAGGCCAAGGTATGTTTGGTTGGTAAATATTTTATTTTGGCTTAGTACCTTGTGTTACTGAAATGATGATCCTGCAGCCTTTTTTTGCGAATTATTGTTGCCTAGTTTATGTCCGATAAATGTGGCTGCGCTGCCATGCAAAAAATCCGTCCACCTTTTTGCTATATTTTAAGGGGCGCAAAGGGGGGATGAGCATGGGGAGCTTTTCATTGATGGCAGAGGATGGTATGATAACGGTATATCCGTATTTACCGAAAGAGTTGCATATAATGTAGGAGAGAAATACACACCTCTAGGCAACACTGATTACATGAACCTCGAAAGGATTTTTCCGCCTGGATAGGAAGTAAAACCGCAGGAATATTGCCGCTATTTCAAGGTTTTGCTGACATAGTCAGGCGAAAAAAGATCCGTCAGGACGCGCAGCGTGAATTAATCAGTAGCTACCTAGTACTTCATCTGTGTCAACTGCCGCTTTAACACGGATAAGATACAGCTAAAAGGAAGGAATGATTCTTCATGAAAATTATAGATGCTCACCTTCACTTCTGCCAGGAACCTCACTTTGACCATATAGCGCAATTAGCAGGCCACGAAAATACAAGTGAACATCTTAAGGAACAATATGACCGGTATAACATTGTCCGGGGCGTGGTAATGGGCAATCGCAATCTGACTGAAGACAGTCCTGCCTATCCCGGTTATCTCAGCTATTGCGTTGGGCTGGACAGCACTTTTTTCCGGCTGGAGGATATCGAACAACAGGCCTGCCTGGTGGAACAGCATCTGCAACGGGAAAATTGCGTAGGTATTAAACTGTATCCGGGTTATAACCATTTTTATATTTACGACCCGGTGATTGATCCCTTATATCAACTGGCTATGCAGTATCATAAACCGGTGGCCGTCCATACCGGGCTGACTGCCACCAGCAAAGCGCTGCTCAAATACAGCCATCCCCTGGTAATGGATGAGGCGGCGGTTCGTTATCCAGAAGTGCAGTTTATCATGTGCCATACCGGCAATCCCTGGCTGGCCGATGCCATTGCCGTCATGGAAAAGAATGAGAACGTGGCCGCTGATCTTTCCGGACTTTTAGAAGGCAGAATTGCCGATATGCCGGCATTTTTTGAACAGAAAAAAGGCTATATTGAGCATTTTAAAATGTGGCTGGAATATCTGGACCAGTATGACCGATTGCTGTACGGCACAGACTGGCCCTTGGCCAATATCGCCAACTATATTGAATTTGTGGCGCAACTGATTCCGGAAAAGCATTATGACAAGGTGTTTTTTGACAATGCCAACAGGATTTATCAGCTTGGTCTTTGACCGAAAGGACAGTCTGGCTGGTAACAAAAGGCAATCTAAAAACCCGGGGAGAACCGGCCCAGGTGATTTGCCGGGTGATGTGTAACAAAAGGCAATATACGAAGCATAGAATAAATTGGAGGACCATCCTTGAGAATTAGTAAGTTGTGCTTCTGTAATTTATTCAGCAAAAATTCTCTTGATATATTGACAATATTTTTTTCATCGTATATTATAAGCATAAATTAAATATAGAAATAAATTTGATTAGCTGATCAAACGATTGAAGGCTAAGCACAGGAAATCTTGTGCTTGGCCTTTTTTATTTTTGGTCAAAAGAGTATGTTGAGTAGAAAAGTAAATCAATACCCGGGAAAAAAGATAGGGGAGTGCAGAGATGTCACAAACAAAAAAACAATTAGTATTAGCTGCGTTTAACAATGAGCCGGCAGATCGGATTCCGGTAGGTTTTTGGTATCATTTTTTGCCTGATCCGGAGCATACCGAAGGATTGGGGCAGCCTGCGGTGGTTGCAGAGAACATAGCGGGCCTCAAACGTTTTTATCAGGATTTTCAGCCGGATCTGGTCAAGATTATGAGTGACGGTTTTTTTGTTTACCCCAATAAGGCGTTGTTTAATATAACGTCAGTCAAGGCTGTCGAAGGGATTAAACCGCTAGGCGAAAATGCGCCGTGGATAGAGGAACAGGTAAATCTGGTGAAGCAGGCCACGGGCGCTTTTGGGCATGAGGTACTTCTTTTTTATAATATTTTCGCTGCACCGCGGTATCTTGAATTTATGCATAGCGCCGGCGATGCCAATGGAAATTTCGTCAAATTGCTTAAAGAGGACAAAGCTGCTTTACAACATGTCCTAGATGTTATATCCGAGGATTTGGCGGCTCTGGCCAGGCGGGTCATTAGAGACGGGAAGGCCGACGGGATATATCTTAGTGTGCAGAATATACCCAGACCGGAGGTTACGCGTGAAATCTACGAGGAAGTGGTTGCGCCGGCTGAAAGAAAAATATTGGCTGCTGCCAACAAAGTCAGCGAGAACAATATTTTGCATATTTGCGGCTATGAGGGAACCCGGAATGATCTTACCTGGTATAAGGATTATGAAGCCAAAGCCATTAATTATGCCGCCAACGTGGAAAGGATTGCGCTGGCCGAGGGCAAGAAGATTTTTGGCGGGAAAGCGATCATTGGCGGCTTTGATAATACCAAAAACGGTGTACTTTACCGGGGAGCTAAGGAAGAGATTGAATTGGCCACAGAAGAAATTGTCAGGAACGCAGGAAAGACCGGCTTGATCATCGGCGCCGATTGCACGGTACCTGACGATATAGACGTCAAGAGACTACATTGGGTACGCGATAAAGCGGCCGCTTTATAGAAGGGAAGTTCCTGAGTTGTCAATGATGGGGGAGGGATGATCCATGCTAAGGCTTACCGGTATACACAAGGATTTCAATGGCAATCCCGTGCTAAAGGGGATTGATATCGCGGTGGAAAAGGGAGATGTGGTCGTTATCCTGGGACCAAGCGGCTCAGGCAAAACGACCTTGCTGCGGTGCATTAACTTTTTGGAGCAGGCAAGCAGCGGGGAGATGATTTTTGATGATGTGCGCCTGCAACTAAATAAGGTGTCTGCTGCCGATAAGAGAAACGTGAGAAAAAAGACAGCCTTTGTGTTTCAAAATTATAATTTGTTCAATAACAAGACAGCCTTGGAAAACGTTACGGAAGGCTTGATTATCGGCCGGGGTGTCCCGAAGGCTCAGGCAGTTGAGACCGGCAAGGCGATGTTGGATAGGGTGGGCTTGTCTGACCGGTATCATTATTACCCCAGTCAGCTATCGGGTGGACAGCAGCAGCGGGTGGGCATTGCCCGGGCCTTGGCCGTACAGCCCGAAGTGATTTTGTTTGATGAGCCAACGGCTTCCCTGGACCCTGAATTAGTCGGTGATGTTTTAGCCGTTATGAAGAATATGGCCAGGGAAGGAATGACCATGATAGTGGCGACACATGAAATGCAGTTTGCCCGCGAAGTTGCCAATCATGTGATTTTTATGGAAGGCGGAACTATTGTTGAAGAAGGACCCCCGGAGCAGATATTCTTTAAGCCTAAGGCTGAACGGACTAAAAGCTTCTTAAGCAGAATATTGAAATCAACAGCCTAAGTGCTCCGCCAACCTGAAAGCAATGGGAAATTTGCATGAAATATCAAATTGTGGAGGAGATTATCATGAGGAAAATCTGGAAGACGTTGGGTGTTATCAGTATGCTTGCCATGCTGGCAGTCAGTGTAGGCTGCGGGAATGGCACCGATAAAAAAGCAAGTAGTGACGCCGGCACCACCGAGAAAAAAGTGGTGAGAGTCGCTTTTACTAATTATTATGTGCCTTATGATTTTGTAAATCAGGCTGGCGAACCGGATGGCTTTGAAGTGCAGGTCATGAAGGAAGTGGGAAAATTGCTTCCCCAATATCAGTTTAAGTTTGAGCCGACTTCGGATGACGATCTGCTGATTGGTGTGGAATCGGGCAAATACGATGTGGGGATTAAAGGGGTATGGCAGACTGAGGCCCGTAAGACCAAGTTTATTTTCCCGAAAAATAATATTGCTGCCAGTGTGATTGGTTTGACCTTCCGCAAAAGCGATGCCGATAAAATTAAAGATATGGATAGTTTCGCTAAAATCGGTGGCAAATTAGTCCCCATAGCACCGCAAAACGCCCAGTATGCCGTGGTAGAGGATTATAACAAAAAGCATCCGGATACGCCGATCAAATTACTGCCCTCCGAAAGCTTCCAGGTAGCCGACGCCTATACCTGGGTTTTGGAAGGCCGGTATGACGCCTTTTTTGATATAGAATTAGCCTATAAAAATAATGTGGCCAATGACAAAGGCACGTATCATAAATTTAATGATCAGTTGGCTTACGTTCGTTATAACGCCATTCCTACCTATCCGATCTTTAATAAAAAAGATCAGGAATTTGCCGATGCTTATGATAAAGCCATTGAGCAATTGACGCAGTCAGGAAAAATTAAAGAGCTGGAACAGAAATATTTTGGCGAAGATCTTTTACAGCTAGTGAAAAAATAAATAGTAAGGGACGGGGGAATTGTTGAATGAGACCGTTTGACCCACTATTTATCATTGATGTTATACCCGGTTTATTGCCGTACCTATGGGTGACGTTGGCAGTCGTTGTAGGCTCGGTCGTGTTAGGTACCTTATTCGGCTTTGTACTTGCGGCTGCTAAATTAAGCAGCCGCAAGCTTTATCGACTGTTAGGCGATGGATATACCTGTGTAATACGTTGCACGCCGGCGGTCATTTTGCTGTTCATTGTTTTTTACGGTTTACCTAAATTCTTTCTGGAAGTATTCGACTACGATATTAACGAATTTAACAAAATATTTTTTGTGATTATTACTTTTACACTGCTTTTCGCCGCAGCCATCTCCGAGGTCATCCGTTCTGCTTATCTGGCTATTGACAAAGGACAGTATGAAGCGGCGGTCAGCGTAGGCTTGACACCCCTTCAGGCGTTTTACCGGATTGTACTGCCCCAGGGAACCATCATCGCGCTTCCTAACTTCACCAATTCCTTTATTACACTGTTGAAAGAAGGTGCGCTGGCTTACACCATCGGACTGATTGATTTACTGGGGTCTGGTAATTTGATCATAGCCCGAAATTACGGATCGTATGCTTTGGAAATATATCTTGCCCTGTCGGCTATTTATTGGGGCATGGCGATCTTATTTGAAAAAGCGCTGTTCGGGCTGGAAACCAGATTGTCACGCTATAAAAAGACAAGATCGGCTTAAGGGAGGGACTAAAGTGATATGGAATTGAATTATGATTTTATGGTACAAACTTTTCCGGCCATTCTTAAAGGCATCCCGGTTACCTTGGAAATTACTTTGGTCTCCCTGCTTGTGGCTGCACCGGTTAGTTTTTTTATGGCACTGATAAGAATCTATCAGGTCAACATACTTAGGCAATTAGTCAGAGTTTACGTATCCTTTGTCAGGGGCACGCCGATGGTATTGCAAATCCTGGTCATATACAGTCTGATGCCGAGTTTATTAAATTACCTGATTAAGAGCCTGGGTTGGGATTTTAATGTTTTTGAAATTGATCCTATTTGGTATGCCTACGTTGTTTTTACTTTAAATACGATAGCGCTTTTATCCGAGGTGTTTCGCTCGGCCCTGCTAAGTGTCAATGAAGGACAGATCGAGGCAGGCCTGTCAGTAGGGATGACGCTGCCCCAGATATACCGGAGAATTATTATTCCCCAGGCTATGGTAGCCGCCTTGCCTAATTTGTGTAATCTCGCTGTTAATCTGATTAAGAATACTTCTCTGGCCTTTCTGATGACTGTTAAGGATATTACGGCAACAGGAAAAATAGCCGCATCGTACGGCTATAATTATATTGAAGCCTATGTGGATGTGTTTGTTGTCTACTTAATACTGTGCACGCTTGTCCAACTGTTGTTTAGCTTTGCCGAAAAGCATGTAGGAGCGTTTCGTCAGTTAAAGTATAATTAAATATAAAACCCCTGTTTTGGTTAGGGTGTGTCTTCAAAATAACGGAATGATTCGTGGCGAGGGATTTTTGCGCCAGACGAGTAAAAATTTTGCAGGAATAGCGGCCCCTATTTCAAAAAATTTTAATGAAGTATGGCACAAAAAGCACCGCTAGAAATCGTTTCGGATAATTTGAAGACACACCCTAGGGTGTGTTGGTAAACTAACGGAATGTTTCAGATAGTTTGCCAACAAGCCCTAAGTCAAAACAGAGAGGTGATTGATTCGGAGCTGCCTTGCGGGCGGCTGTTTTTTTTGCAGCTCGCCTGTTTTGCGTTTCTTTATCACTTCCACTGACCGGTATAAGGGTTATAGTCGCAATAGGGAGAAGGAGCGTACCAGCTTTTGTCCGGATCGGTGCTCTGCGCAAGCGGCCGGCAGTCGCTGCAGGCATAGCGATATTCGCAGTCCCGGCATTTGATAATGGCATCCTTGGTCGTGTTCCAGGTCTCTTGCAGAACAGCGCCGGAGAGCACTTCCTGCAGCGGGTGGTTTAAAATATTGCCGGCTATTCGGTCACGGGCAAAAATGCAGGGCAGGACATCGCCGTCCGCGGTAATGGCGATTTTGCCCGTTAGGCAGCTATGGCTGAAGTGGGCCAGCCGGAAGCTGTCCCGGTCAGTATAAAAGGGCGGCCTGACCGGCGGACGGTGATAGTACTGGGGCAGCAGCCCGTCATCGTCGCCGCGGCCTGTGGGTCGGATGATATCAGGTACTGTGTCCGGCAGACCAAGCTCCCGGCAAAGCTGCACGATGTTTTGGGCTTCTGTTTCATTGGCTTTCATCAGGATGGACGCGATACGAAGAGGTATTTCGGCCGCCAGTATTTTCTTTATGGCCGTCAAGGTTTTGTCAAAGCTGCCCTGATTGCCGGTTACTCTGTCGTGGATATCGGCAGAGGCTGCATAAATTGTGGTTGCCAGATGCAGATTATGGTGCTTGAAAAAACGGATACAATCCTCATCAATGAGTGTGGCGTTGGTGAAAATTTCTATGTAGTCGTAGGCTTCCTCCCCGGCCTTGACGATCAATTCGCGCCACTTAGGGTAGAGCAGCGGTTCACCGCCAATCAACTGCAGCGCGGTGGCTCCCTGTTTCCGGGCCTCGCCGATTAACGACAGCCATCTTTCATGAGGTACACAACCCTGCTGGAGAGCAGGACTGCTGGCGGTATAGCAGTGGAGGCAGCGGTTGTTACAGCAGGAGGTAAGTTCCAGCCACAAGAAGTCCAGTGTCGCTGCCGGTACGGGTTCCGGCTGGGGAGCGGCAGCCGGCGGGTTCAGGGCGTAATAGCTTCCAAGGTTCCTCCGGGCGAGTGCGTCAAGAAAGCTCAGATATGGCCGGACCTCGGGGTCCTGCAGGTCCAGCAGAGTGTCCAGCGGCATTTGTTGGCAGGCTGTCAGCAGTTCTATTGCGCCGCGATTGATGGATAATACCTTGCCTGAACGAAAATCATAGATAGCCCCCCGGGCAGCCCCTTCTACCAGGGCGCAGTGAGACTTTAGGCGGTAGTACAAAGTCTCTTCCTCCCTTACCATTTTGGTGACGTATTATATGCGTCACCAGTAGCCGACGTTCCCAGGGGGGACGCTATGGGCTTTACTTGACTGGTAAATCGTGCTACAATATGGAAGAAACGTAACACTGGAGGATTGCCATGGAAGACAATGAATTGGTGCGCTTTGGCGTCTCCATGAACCGGGATTTGGTGGAGCAGTTTGATGAGTTAATCGTCCATCAGGGGTATAACAACCGTTCAGAGGCCCTGCGCGATCTGGTCAGGAAGGCGCTCATTGATCCTAATCAGCTTCGCTTGGATGAGCCGGTGGCTGGAACCATCGTGCTGGTCTATCATCATCATTTATCAGACGGTTTAACCGAACTGCAGCACCGCTTCCATCACGAGATTGTTTCGACTATGCATATTCATTTGAATGCACAGCAATGTCTTGAGATTATTGTGGTACGGGGCGTGCTTAAACGACTGAAGGAATTGCAGCAAAGCATCCAGGTCTTAAAACAGGTTGTTTACGCCGAACTGTCGGTTACACATCTGGAGCCGGAAGAGCCGCACAGTCATGAGTAAGGCTTAGCATATGTATAAGATGAGGTGAGGTTGTATGCATATACCTGACGGGTATTTAAGTCCATCTACCTGTGCCGTGTTTACCGCCGCCATGCTGCCTTTTTGGTACAGGGCGTCAGCGAAGCTGAAGGAAACGGTCGAGGCGGCTCAGGTCCCATTTATTGCGATGGGAGCTATTTTTGTTTTTCTGGTTATGATGTTCAATGTCCCGATTCCTGATGGAACTACCGCTCATGCGACTGGTGCTGCTCTGATGGCTATTGTATTTGGCCCGTGGATTGCGGTTATTGTCGTAAGCGTAGCGTTGTTTATCCAGGCGTTGGTATTTGGTGACGGAGGGATTCTGGCCTTTGGGGCTAACGCTTTTAATATGGCTGTAGTACTTCCCTTTGTCAGTTATTTTGTCTATATGACACTTAGCCGGAACGCAGCCTTGCATTCGATCCGGCGGATTTTCGCAGCCTCGGCGGCCGGTTATATCGGAATTAATGCGGCGGCATTCATGGCCTCACTGGAATTTGGCGTCCAGCCTATGCTGTTTCATACCCCTGACGGTACACCACTATACTGCCCGTACGGTTTAGCAGTGGCTGTGCCGGCTATGCTGTTTGCCCATTTGTTGGTGGCTGGTTTTGTTGAGGGAGCGGTTACCGGTCTTGCCTTAAAATACATATTGCGTGATTCGGCGCATTTTGTACTGACCCGGCTGCCTGGCCGTTCACCGGAGGAGGCCGGACATGGTTAAACGGTATATTTGGTTTTTAGTGGCTATGATACTGCTCACGCCGTTGGGGATGCTGGCTGAGGGAACTGCCTGGGGTGAGTGGGGTAGCGAGGAACTGCAGACCGTACTGGGCTATGTACCTCAAGGAGTAGTCAAGGTGGGCGGTCTGTGGAACGCGTGGCTGCCGGATTACAGCCTGGAAGCTTTAGGGACGGGGAAGGCCGGTGGGATTGCCGGCTATCTGTTATCGGCCATTATCGGCTCGCTGCTGAGTTACTGTATTGTCTTGCTGCTGGTAAAGCCGTTAGCGCAGCAATCTAAAGACCGCCGTAAAGTATAAAGCGCATACATAAAAGGAGATCGGGAAGCACAAGCTGCTTAGCCCGATCTCCTTTATTTTATTAGGTTTTTTTATTTAGTGTCTTGCAGGTAGTAGGAACGGACCGGTTTCAGATCGGCGGTGAACTCGTAGACCAGTGGGACACCTGTAGGAATTTCCACTGACATAATCTTGTCGGCGCTAATCTGATCAATGTGCTTAACCAGAGCGCGCAGGCTGTTGCCATGAGCGGCAACCAGCAGACAAAGACCCTGTTTGATTTTGGGTACCAGGCTTTCTTCCCAATAAGCGATAACCCGTTTTTCCGTATCCTTCAGTGATTCGGTAGCCGGCAATTGTTCCGTCGGGATATCCGCATAACGGGGGTCATGGCCGGGAAACATGGTGTCTTCCTTTTCCAGAGCCGGCGGGGCTATGTCATAACTGCGCCGCCAGATTCTGACCTGCTCATCGCCAAAAAGCTGGGCAGTTTCGGCTTTATTGCGGCCTTGCAGCGCACCATAATGACGTTCATTAAGCTGCCAGCTTTTATATTCGGGAATCCAAAGCTGGTCCATTTCCTCCAGCACAAAATGCATCGTTTTAATGGCCCGTTTTAAGCGGGAGGTAACGGCGGCGTCGAAGTGGTAATTTGCCGTACGTAATAGCTTTCCCGCATTGCAGGCTTCCGCTACTCCATCCTCCGTAAGGTCCACATCCATCCAGCCGGTAAAGCGATTGGTACGGTTCCATTCACTCTGGCCATGCCGGATAAACACAATTTTATACTTGTAATCGATCGAGGTTCCTTCTGACATAGTAAACACCTCCGAATCTATTTTTTAACCATATTCGATAATTAGGTGAATTTTACCTTTATACTGTGCCGTTTTTTGCCATAAACCGGTCTGACAAGGAACTGCTATGAATAGAGCCGTTTATATGGCAATAACTCTTAAAGGTAAGGTACAAATTAACATAATGTTACATATGATATTATGATCAACTAACTTTAAAGGCAGCAAGGTTTCGGGACGATAGCAATAATAGTGGATTGTGCTGTTCTCCGGCCCGGGCAGGAACATGTAAGGCTAAGGAACGTAGTATGATATGGACCGAATACTTTATATATGATTTACTTGCTGCGGCAATGCGCAACAAGCGTATTGTCATCTTTACCATTATTTTGAGGAGGGGTAGTTTTTGGACACCTTAGGGTTACAGCTTGAAAGAAATACAAGCGGGACGGTTGTGGCGGGTGCCAATGTGGTATTTGAAGATGTGATAAGTTCTTTTGGGGCCATAGCATATGACACGACAACAGGAATCATCACCATAAATAAAGCAGGAAGATTTTTTGTTAACTGGTGGGTAGCTACGCAGTCGAGCTTGGGGACACAAGGCGCGTCATTTTCTATCGTAACGTCTCAGGGCGATGCGTTACCAGGTGATTCACCTTTAAAGAATGGTGAAGTGGTTGGATTTGCTTTGTTCCAGGTCGAGGCTGCTCCTGTAACGGTAAGCCTGGAAAATACGACCTCGAATACTGTAATCTATTCCTTAACGACTCCAACGACTGCCTCTTTGGTATTAGGAGAAGTTTTGGAAGAGGATACAGGAGTAACGGGAGCGACCGGTAC